>JAKAWF010000158.1 GCA_021817025.1 bacterium | reverse complement strand
CGCTCTGCAGAGCCTGGCCGGACCGTCGACGCGGAGCGGCGCCGGGGCCACCGGCAGTGCGCCTCGCACCAGCACCGCCGCCGCCGTCCCCTCCGCGCCGGTGACGATGTTGAAGCAGTAGTGCATCCCATACACGAAGTAAACGTAGGCCCGCCCGGGCGGGCCGAACATCGGGAGGTTGCGCTGAGTGGGCCCCCGGTGGGCGTGCGAGGCCGGGTCCTCGGCGCCGAGATAGGCCTCGGTTTCGCACAGCTGAACCCGCAGCAGCTCGCCTTTGCGACGGCGCACCAGCCAGCAGCCCAGCAGTGCCCTGGCCACAACCGGGCTGGGCCGGCTGAAGAAGGAACGCTCCAGCGGACGGGGCACCCGGCCGCTGGCCGCGAACGGGGCGGCCCGACCCCTGGATGTCACCGCGCGGCGGCGCCGACGGACTCCCGCAGGCATGCCAGCACCCGGTCGCGGACCACCTCACCGTCGCGATTGGTGAGGGTGCGCTCCGGATCCCGCAGCCGCAGCCGGAACGTCCAGCCCTTGAGGCCTGCCGGGAGCTGGCTCCCCTGGTATTGATCGAGAACCAGGATCTCCTCCAGCACGGTGAGCCCCAGTCGGGCCACCCCGGCCAGGGCGTCTCCCAGCAACGCCCGCTCCGCCACGGTCACCGCCAGGTCCAGCACCAGAGCCGGGGTCCTGGCCAGGGAGGGAGCGCGGCTGGGTCTTCCGCCCGCCACCAGCCAGCCATCGGTCCTGAGCTCGGCGGCGACCACCCGACCCCGCAGCGCCAGCTGCTCCGCCGCGGCCGGCAGCAGCTCCCCCACGATGCCGCGGAGCTGGGCGCCGCTCCAAGCCTCCGCGCAGCGGGCGGGGTGGAACCCGGCGTGCGCGGCCGGCCTGAACTCGGTCGTAGCGAGGCCGAGCCGGTCCCCCAGCGCCTGGCAGACCAGGAGCAGGTGGCGCAGCCGCTCCCCGCTGGCGCCGGGGCTGGGATCGACGTCGTGGTCCACCAGAGCCAGCAGCTCGGGCTCCTCTGGCCGGCCTGGCCCGGCCGGCCAGAAGACGCGTCCCTGTTCGAACACCCTGACTCGGTCCCGGCCGCGGGCCTGGTTCAGCTGGCAGGCGCCGAGCAGACCCGGCAGCAGGCTCGAGCGCAGCGCCCCGAGCTGGGTGGAGAGCGGGTTGGCAAGTGTGAGGTTGACGTGATCCTGACCCAGCCCGCGGACCGGGCTCACCCGGTCGGAGGGGATCAGGCTGCCGGTGATGCACTCGCTGAAGCCGGCGCCGATGGCCAGCTCGGCGGCCAGGCTGGCCGCCGACCTCAGGGCCGCCCGAGGGGAGGGAGCGTCCCTCATGGCAGGGACGGTTCCCAACACCTCCTGGTAGCCGATGATGCGGCCCACCTCCTCCACCAGGTCGACGGCCTGGCCCACGTCGGTGCGCACCTGGGGCGGGGTCACCTCCATCTCGGCGCCGTCGGCCCGCACCTGGAACTGCAGGCGGCGCAGGGCGCCGGCCGCCCCTTCGGGATTCAGCTGGAGCCCCAGCAGAGACGAGATCCCGGCTGCGGAGACGCGGATCGGGCCTGGCGGGGCCGGCATCCGCCCCGCCTCCACCGGGCCCGGCCGCAGGCTTCCCCCGATGGTGTCGGTGAGCAGCCTGGCGAACCGCAGGGCCCCGACCGGCACCAGCTGGGGGGCGAGCGGGCGCTCGAACCGCGCGGACGCCTCGGTCCGCAGCCCCAGCCGTCTGGAGGTGGCCCTGATCGAGGTCCAGGCGAAGCTTGCCGCCTCCAGCAAGAGCTCGGTTGTGCCCGGGTGAACCGCCGACCCCGCCCCTCCGATCACCCCGGCGATGGCGGCCGGCCGATCTCCGGCGGTGATCAGCAGGGTGGCGGGGTCGAGGTCCCGATCAACCCCGTCCAGGCACTCGAGCCGCTCCCCGGAGCGCGCCTGACGCACCCCCAGCGCGATCCCGTCACGGCCGGGGTCGAGCCGCGCCAGGTCGAAGGTGTGAAGCGGCTGGCCGATGTCGAGGAGCACGTAGTTGGCGACATCCACGATGCCAAAGACTGAGTGCTGGCCCACCGCCTGCAGCCGTCGCCGCATCCACAGGGGCGCCGGCCGGTTCGGGATGCCGCTGACCAGCTCAGCTCGGTAGACAGGGCAGACTTCCTGATCCTCGATCCCGACTGTGAGCGAGGCCCACGCCGCCTCGCCGCTCCTCTCCACTGGCCGGATGTCGGGTTCACGCAGAGCGCGGCCGAGCACCGCGGCCAGCTCCCGGGCCACTCCCCAGTGGGAGAGACAGTCCGCCCGGTTGCTGAGGATCTCCAGCTCGTAGACGGTGTCCCGCGGGTACAGCTCGGAGAGCGGGAGCCCGGGCGCGGCCTCCGCCGGCGGCATGATGAGGATCCCGTCGTGATCCGTCCCCAAGCCGATCTCATCGGGAGCGCACAGCATCCCGTGGCTGACCACGCCGCGGATCTTGCGGCGCCCGATCTCGAGCCCGGAAGGCAAAGTGGTGCCGGGCCTGGCCCAGGGCACCAGGGCTCCCAGGAAGAGGTTGTCGGCACCGCAGACCACCTCCGCCGGTTCCCCCGAGGCGCCCCTCACCTGGGCCACGAAGAGATGGTCGCTCCCCGCCACGCGCTCGAGCCCGACCACCTCCCCGACCACCACCTGGTCCAGGTCCCGGCCGAACTCGGTGGTGCGTTCCACCTCGGTGCCACTCAGGGTCAGCAGCTCGGCCACCCTGGCGGCCGGGATGTCCTCGAGGTCGACGAAGTCGCCCAGCCACTGCCGGCTCACCCTCATCTCAGAAACACTCCAGCAGGCGCAGGTCGTTCTCGTAGAGCTCGCGCACGTCCGGCAGGCCGTAGCGCAGGACCGCGATCCTGTCGGGGCCCATGCCGAAGGCGAACCCGCTGTACTCTTCCGGGTCGACCCCGCCGTTGCGGAGCACCTGGGGATGGACCATGCCGGACCCCAGAATCTCCATCCAGCCCTTGCCCAGGCAGCTCCGGCAGCCCGCGCCCTGGCAGAGGCCGCAGGCCACGTCCGCCTCCAGGCTGGGCTCGGTGTAGGGGAAGAAGCTCGCCCGCAACCGGACTCTGCGCTCCGCTCCGAAGAGTGCCCGCAGCAGATACTCCAAGGTGCCCTTCAGGTCGCCGACGGTCACCCCGTGGTCGACGCACAGCCCCTCGACCTGGTGGAAGACCGGGTTGTGAGTGGGGTCGGGGTTGTCCCTCCTGGCCACCCTGCCGGGAACGATGATCCGGAACGGGGGCTTGCCCCCGAGCATGGTCCGCATCTGCACCGGCGAGGTGTGCGTCCGCAGCAACCACGCGGGCTCTGCCCCAGCCAGATAGAACGTGTCGTGGGTGTCCCGGGCGGGATGCTCCGGGGGCATGTTCAGGAGCTGGAAGTTGTGCAGGTCGTCCTCCACCTCGGGGCCCCGCACCGACTCGTAGCCGAGATGGGCCATGATGTCCTCGATCTCGCGCACCAGCCGGGCCACCGGATGCTGGTGCCCCCGATCCAGGTCACCGCCGGGATGGCTGAGGTCCAGCCACTCTCGGTCGGCCTCGGCCGACTGGCCCACCGACGCCAGCTCCAGCTGGCGGGCCTGCAACGCCGCCTGCACCGACAGCTTGGCGGAGTTGAAGGCGCGTCCCAGCTCCGCTCTGATGACCCCCTGGGCCTGCGCCAGCTCGCCCGCCCCAGCCGAGATCAGCCCCCCGTGGCGGGCCAGGTACTTCCGCCTGACCAGCTCCAGCTGATCCAGGTCGGGCGCCCCGGCGATCTCCTCCATGGCCCCTCGCGCCAGCTCCTGGAGGTCGTCTCCGGTCACTTCGGAGTCACGGTCTCCCGGGCCACGGCGATCAGCTGCTCGAAAGCTCCAGGATCGCGCGCCGCCATCTCCGAGAGCTGCTTGCGGGAGATCTCCACCCCGGCCTTGTCGAGGGCGGCCATGAAGCGGCTGTAGGGAATCCCGGCCTGCCTGGAGGCGGCGTTGATGCGCGCGATCCAGAGCCGACGGAAGTCCCCCTTGCGCTTGCGCCGGTCGCGATACTGGTAGGCGAGCGAGTGCAGGACCGCCTCGTTGGCGGGTCGAAAGAGACGGTTGTGGGTGCCGGTCAGACCCGAGGCGAGTTCGAGGATCCGCTTGTGACGCTTGCGGGCGGTTACCCCGCGCTTGACCCTGGCCATCGCTCAGCCCTTCAGGTAGGGCGCGTTGCGCCGGATCGACTTGGCATCACCTGAGGTGACCGCCTTCACCTGGGCGTAGCCGCGCTTGCGCTTGGCGGACTTGTGCTCGAGCAGGTGTGACCGGAAGGCGCCCCGGCGCAGCAGCTTGCCGGTGCCGGACAGACGGAACCGCTTCTGGGTCCCCTTATGGCTGCGTATTTTGGGCATCGTCCTTGGCGTCTCCCTTAGCCTGCTTTTTCGGAAGTGGGTTGAGAATCATGATCATATTGCGCCCCTCCAGCAGGGGCAGGCGCTCCACCAAGGCCACGTCCTTGACCTCCTCGGCCAGCCGCTGCAGCAGCGCCCGCCCGATTTCCTGGTGGACCAGCTCGCGCCCCCTGAACATGATAGTGAGTTTTACCTTGTCGCCCTCCTCCAGGAAGTGCCGCACGTAGCCGTACTTGGTCTGGAAGTCATGCTCGCTGATCTTGGGCCGGAGTTTCATCTCCTTGAGCCTGATGGCGTTGTGCTCGCGCCGAGCCTCCTTCTCGCGCTTGAGGGCCTCGAACTTGAAACGCCCATAGTCCATCAGTCGGCACACGGGGGGCTGAGCCTGCGGCGCGACCTCCACCAGGTCCAGCCCTCGCTCCTGGGCCATCCCCTGCGCCTCAGCCAGGGTGACGATGCCGATCGCCTCGTCCGTGGTGTCGTCGAAAAGCCGGAGCGACGGGATCCGGATCTGGTCGTTGATGCGCAGCTCGCGAAACGCTATGGACGCGCCCTCCTTCAGAGTGCCTTTGAGTTGCCGATGCTATCACGCGGAGGCCTGGCCCCTGCGTCCGGTCCCGCGCCGCTCAGGACTGTTCAGCCTCGCGGCGGAGCCGTTCGATCAGGTCGTCGATCCCGAGCCCCATCTGCTCCCCGCCCCTGGTGCTCCTGAGATTGACGGTGCCGGCCTCGACCTCCCGCTTGCCGACCACCGCCAGATAGGGAACCTTGGCCAACTCTCCATCGCGAATCTTGGCCTGCATCCGCTCCCCGGGTCGGTCGGGGACCTCGGCTCTCAATCCTGCCTGCTCCAGCCTGGCTGCCACCCCCAAAGCATAGTCGAGCTGATCGTCGCTGACCGTGATCAGCTGAACCTGGACGGGACTGAGCCATACCGGCAGCGCGCCGCCGTAGTGCTCCAGCAGCACTCCGAAGAACCGCTCCAGGGATCCCAGCAGGGTGCGATGGACCATCATGGGACGGTGGGCCAAGCCGTCGGCCCCGATGAACTCCAAGCCGAACCGCTCTGGCTGGTTGAAGTCGAACTGGACAGTGGCGCACTGCCAGCGCCGGCCCATCGCATCCCGGATGTGGACATCGACCTTGGGCCCGTAGAAGGCCCCCTCGCCGGGATTGAGCTTGAATTCGAGGCCGCGACTGCGGATCGCCCGCTCCAGCGCCGCCTCCGCCAGCTCCCACATCTCGTCTTGGCCGGCCGCCTTGCTGGGCTTGGTGCTGAGGTCGATCTCCACTTGCTCGAAGCCGAAGCGCGCCATCATCTCCTGGACCATGTCCAACACCCCGGCCACCTCGGCCTCGGCCTGCTCGGGCGCACAGAAGATGTGGGCGTCGTCCTGGGTGAAGCCCCGGACCCGCAACAGCCCGTGCAGGGTCCCGCTGCGCTGGAAGCGGTAGACCGAGGCCAGTTCCGCCAGCCTCATCGGCAGCTCTCGGTAGCTGCGCCGGCGGGAGCTGAAGATGAGGATGTGAAAGGGGCAGCTCATGGGCTTGATCCGGTAGCGCTCCCCCTCCACCTCCATCGGTCCGTACATCTCGTCGGCGAAGAACCCGAGATGACCGCTGGTCTCCCAGAGGTGCTCACGAGCCACGTGCGGCGTGTAGACCAGCTGGTACCCGCGCCGGCGGTGCTCGCGCCGCCAGTAGTCCTCGATCACCGTTCTCACGGTGGCGCCGTTGGGATGCCAGAGCACCAAGCCGCCGCCGAGCTCGTCCGACATGGAGAAGAGGTCCAGCTCGCGGCCCAGACGGCGGTGATCCCGCTTGCGGGCCATTTCCAGGCGCTCGAGGTGGAGGTCCAGCTCGGCCTGGCTGTTCCAGGCGGTCCCGTAGATCCGCTGGAGCATGGGCTGGGTCTCGTCCCCGTGCCAGTAGGCGCCCGCCGTGTGGAGCAGCTTGAAGGCGGGAATCTCCCCTGCCTCGGAAACGTGGGGCCCGCGGCAGAGATCGAAGAAGTCACCGGTCTGATAGCAGCTGATCACCTCCCCCTCCGCGATCCTCTCGATCAGCTCGACCTTGAAGCGCTGCCGGCGGCGTCGGAATTCCTCAAGGGCATCCCCGCGGGAGAGCTCGCTGCGGAGGTACTGGGAGTGCCGGGCCTGGATCTCGCCCATCCGAGCCTCGATCGCAGGCAGGTCGTCGTCGCTGAAGCGCTCCCCTCCGGGGAGCAGGAAGTCGTAGTAGAAGCCGTCCTCGATCGAGGGCCCGATCCCATACTCCGCCCCGGGGAAGAGCTCGCACACCGCCGCCGCCATCAGATGAGCGGTGCTGTGACGGAGGACCTCGAGGTCGAGGGTGGGGGCAGACATTCTCTGAGCACGATTGTAGGGGGCGCGGCTGGCGCCCCCGGAGCGGCTCCCGGCGGAGCTTATAATCCGGGCACCTCCGAACGGCTGCGGGCGCATAGCTCAGGTGGTTAGAGCGCTACCCTGACACGGTAGAGGCCCCAGGTTCGACTCCTGGTGCGCCCACCACAGTTGTCACGGCGCGAGACGCCGACTTGTGGGTTGGTCAGCGGTCAGACCTGGATCCGCAGGTCAGACAGGCGTTGAAGTCTCCTATCGGAAGCTCAGCTCCTGTTCTGAGCGCCCCAGGTGAAGCGGGCTTGACATCGTTTCTCGGTAAATGGTTCTCCATCTCATTACAGTAGCCAGATAGTCGCTCCCCGGAAGGTACCCTGGCGCCACGGCCGGTCGAGGGGCGGTCCCGCCAAGCTGTCGCAGTGCACCCGCTTGTCCGGCGGTGGCACTGGCATCGTCTTCCTGGTCGATCCCGGTACCGCCACGAGCGAGCGGTACGTGCGTGGCCCGGCCTCGACCGACTGTTCGAGCAGCCGGTAGAAGAGCATGCCCCGGGCTCGAGAGCGCCTGCGGTTGAAGCGGAAGCAGAACTCGTCGAGGTACGCCTGCAAGTGGCCGGGCTTCACGCCTCCCTGGTGGGTGCCGAGCAGCCAGCGCTTTGCCAGCGAGGCCACGAGATGGACGCCAGGAAGGAGCTCGT
>JAKAWF010000157.1 GCA_021817025.1 bacterium | reverse complement strand
GACGGCCTGCTTGACGTTCTCACCCGGGCAGCGTGAACACTGGCATTTCACCCCATCGCCAGCACACCCCAGCACCGTCCGACAGTGCGAAAGTCCACCCATGCATACTCAGGCAAATTTGCGCCGTTGGTCCCGTCGGTATGCGTACCCGGCGAGGCCCCCCAGGACGACGGCCCAGACCGCGGTCCAGAAGACCGCGTCGGGAGCCGACTCGTTCGCGGCCCCTACCGCATTCCATCCCAGTTGCCCGACCTGATACAGCGGCAGGTAGGGCGCGACGGCCCTGACAATCGACGGCAGCTGGCTCAGGGGTATGAAAATGCCTGACGCGAACGCCATCGGAAGGTAGATCAGGCTGGCCAGCGCCGGCGCAAGGTTGCCGGAGCTGCCCATGTAGCCGATGGTCAGCCCGAGTCCCAACATCGGGGTAGCGCCGTACAGGAGGGCCAGGATAAGCAGTAGCCAGTGCGCGAACGGCAGGTTGACTCCGGCGACCGCGCCGACGATGAGCAGTACCACCAACGAGATTGAGGCGAGCACCAGACCACCGACCATGGTCGCTGCAATTGCGATCCATCCTGGCAGCGGACTCGCCCTCTGCAGGAGGTCAAGCTTTCGCGCCCTAGTCTGCGCCTGCCCGATCCCCACGTTGTACACCAGCACATTGCTGACCGCATACGCTCCCAGCGAGGCCAGGATGTAGGCGCCGACGGAGACCTGGCGGGTTACCGCCTGATGCAGGTGCGGCAGGCCGAAGAAGGCGAAGAACATCACGGGCATGCCGATGGTAAAGATCGCGAAAAGGGGGATGCGCCAGTAGCCGAGGAGCACGGCCCTCACCTGCACCACCATGAGGCGGTGAAGTGGCACAGGCCGGGGACTTGAGACAACTGTCATGGGGTCTCCTAGTTCTGGGGACGGTCAGCGTCTCGGTTGCTGGTGAGGCTCACGAAGGCCTCTTCGAGATCGGCGCCGACGACCTCGAGGTTCTGGATGGCGCATCCCCGCCGAAAGATGGCTTCCAGGGCCTGCTCGGGCTGGCTGCTGTGGAACCGTACCCGCTGGTCGCGAAGCTCCAGCCCCGAGATCGGCAGGCCGGCAAAGTCGGTCTGGGTGGGAGGGGGCGACATGGTGAATGTGACCCGCCTGCCCGCCACTCTGGACTTGATGGCCGCTGGGCTGTCGTCAGCGATGATCAGACCCCGATCGATCACGACCACCCGATCCGCGAGCTGGTCTGCCTCCTCCAAGTAGTGGGTGCTGAGGATGACCGTGCGACCTTCCGACGCATACCTTCTGATGCCGTCGATGAAGGCACGGCGCGACTCGACGTCCATCCCCGCCGTGGGCTCGTCCAGGAACAGAGCCTCCGGATCGCCACAGATGGCCAGCGCGTAGTAGAGGCGTTGGCGCTGACCACCGGAGAGGGCGTTGATCTTGCGGTTCGCCACCTCGCCCAGCCCCGCCAGTTCCAGGACTCGCTCCGTGGGCAGTGGTGATGGGTAGTAACCGCGAAATACGCCCACGGTCTCCCGCACTCCCAGCACGTCGTTTACCCCCGACTCCTGGAGCATCACCCCGCAGCGGCTGCGAGCGGCCCGGTCGCTGGGGGCCAGGTCGAACAGCCGGGCACGGCCGGCGGTCGGGCGGCGCATTCCCAGCATCAGGCTGATCGCGGTGGTCTTGCCGGCCCCGTTTGGCCCCAGCATGGCCACCACCTCGCCCCGCTGGACGGCGATGGTCACACCGCGCAAGGCCTCCACCCGGCCGTAGCTCTTGCGCACGTCCAAGAGCTCTACTGCGGTACTGGGCACGGTCGCAGAGTATACGGGCTGGGCCTGCAGCGCCCAGGTGAGGGCCCTGAGTCCCTGGTTGCGGGCATGAGACCTCGGCGCGCTTGGGGAAGAGGCCCCGATGACTTGGGGGTTGGCCACGGTGGAGGTGGGAGAGCCGGGAGGGCTGCCGGCCGCTGGCTGGGAGTCGAACCCCCAAGTGGTCGGGTCGGCTATCCTGGCCGGGTATCCGCGGGGGCGGCGAGCGCGCCCTGGCTCCCGGCCGTTCCCAGTGGAGGCGTGCACCTCTCCATGCTGCTGTCCATCTCCACCACCCAGTCGCCGGCCACGGACCTTGGCTATCTGCTCCACAAGCAACCCGGCCGGCTGCACACCTTTGAGGTGGCCAGCGGCACCGCCCATGTCTTCTACTCTCAGGCGAGCGACCAACGCTGCACCGCGGTGCTCCTGTTGGAGGTGGACCCGATCGGTCTGATTCGCTCGCACGGGGGCCCTGCCCAGCAGGCGTTCACGCTCGGGCAGTACGTTAATGACCGTCCCTATGCCGCCTCATCCCTGCTGGCGGTCGCTCTCCGACGCGCCTTTGCCACTGCGCTGTCGGGCCGCAGTCGCGAGCGCCCCGAGCTGGCCCAGGCTGCCATCCCACTGGAAGTCCACGTCCCGGTGCTCCCCTGCCGGGGCGGAGCAGGGCTGGCTGAAGCGCTCTTTGGCCCGCTGGGCTGGCGGGTCGACGCCGGTGCCATTCCGCTCGACGCGGAGAGGGTTGCCTGGGGAGACTCCCCTTATCTGGATCTCAGGCTCCAGGGCACCGTCCGGCTTCAGGATGCGCTCAGCCACCTCTATGTGCTGCTACCCGTTCTCGATGACGCCAAGCACTACTGGGTCACCCAGGACGAGATCGAAAAGCTGGTTCGGCTCGGTGGGTCCTGGCTGGGGCATCACCCCGAGCGTGATCTGATCGCTGGCCGCTATCTGGCTCACCAGCGCTCCCTGACCGGCAGTGCCATCGCACGCCTGGCAGAGGTCGACGACCTTGTGGCAGAGGATGGTGGAGGGGCGGGGGATCCATCGCCCGGACTCGAGCCGCCCGCGCCGCTGGCCGAGCAGCGACGGCAGGCCGTAATCGAGGTTGCTCGAGGTCTTCACCCCACCCGGGTGCTCGATCTGGGCTGTGGGGAGGGCAACCTGCTCCGCGAGCTGATCCGGGAAGCGACCATCGCCGAGCTGGTGGGAGTTGACGTTTCCACCCGGATGTTGGAGGTGGCGGCGCGCCGACTGCGACTGGATCAGATGTCGGAGCGGCAGCGAGCCCGCGTCCAGCTGCTGCAGTCCTCCCTGACATACCGCGACGATCGGTTGCAGGGATACGACCTCGCGATCTTGATGGAGGTCCTGGAGCACATAGACCTATCCCGCCTGCCGGCTCTGGAGGAGTCAGTCTTCGGTCACGCCCGACCCACGGCGGTCGTGGTGACGACGCCCAACCGTGAGTACAACGTCCACTACCCGGGGCTGGCCGACGGTGAGTTCCGCCATCACGACCATCGCTTCGAGTGGAGTCGCTCGGAGTTTGGGGCCTGGACTGAGCGGGTGGCCGGGAACTACGGGTACCAGGCTGCGCATCATCAAGTTGGAGAGGCCGTGGCGGGTCTGGGTGCCCCCACCCAGCTGGCGGTCCTGAGGCGATTGGGTCCGGGCCAAGTGCCTGGGGAGGCGCGCGGTGCCGGAGTCGAGTAGGCCGACCCCAGACGGGGCTGCGGAGCTGGCACTCCCAGAGCTGGCGCTTGTCGCTCTGGTGGGAGCGTCTGGATCCGGTAAGTCGGAATTCGCTCGCCGACACTTCAAGCCCACTGAGGTGCTCTCGAGCGACTACTTCCGAGGACTGGTGGCTGACGACGAGAACGACCAAGCGGCCTCCCCGGCTGCCTTCGACGCCCTCTACTATGTGGCCGCCAAGCGGCTGGCGGCAGGGCGTCTCACGGTCGTCGACGCCACCAACGTCCAGTCCGAAGCTCGCCGGGCGCTGGTCCGGGTCGCCCGTGACCACGACGTGCTGCCGGTTGCGATCGTGCTCGACATCCCACTGCGAACCTGCTTGGAGCGCAACCGAGGCCGGCCCGATCGGAACTTCGGTGAGCATGTCCTGCGGCACCAGGCGGACCAGCTCCGTCGCTCCCTGCGTCTGCTCGACCGGGAGGGCTTCCGGCGGGTTCACATTCTCAGGACCGTCGAGGAAGTCGACGCGGCCATGATCCGGCGCCGCCCGCTTCTGAACGACCTCCGCCATGAGCAGGGGCCATTCGATGTGATCGGAGATGTCCACGGTTGCCGGGAGGAGCTGGAGGAACTGCTCTCTCGTTTGGGCTATCTGCTGGATCGGGATTCCTCGGGCAGGGCCGTGGGCGCGCGCCACCCGGGGGGGAGGCGGACGATCTTCCTGGGCGACTTGGTGGACCGGGGCCCGGACACTCCTGGGGTGCTGCGGCTCGCGATGAGCATGGTCCAGGAGGGAAGTGCGCTGGCTATAGCCGGGAACCACGAGGCGCGGCTGGTGCGGGCACTGCGGGGACGCCGGATAGAGCCTACCCACGGGCTGGCGGAGACGCTCCAGCAGCTCAACCACGAAGGTCCCGAGTTCTCGCGGCTGGTCGCCGAATTCTGCCACAGCCTGCTCGCCCACTATGTTCTCGATGGGGGCCGCTTGGTGGTCGCTCACGCCGGCCTCAAGGAGGCCTACCACGGCAGAGCGTCGTCGCGAGTCCGCGACTTCTGCCTCTACGGGGATACCACCGGGGAGACCGATGAGTTCGGCCTTCCGGTGCGCTATCCGTGGGCGAGCGAGTATCGGGGATCGGCCGTGGTCCTCTACGGGCATGTCCCGGTGGTGCAGCCCGAGTGGTTGAACAACACCTTCTGCCTGGACACGGGCTGCGTCTTCGGGGGCCATCTCAGCGCCCTGCGCTATCCGGAAAAGGAGGTCCTGTCGGTCCCCGCGCATCAGGTCTGGTATGAGCCCGCGCGGCCGCTGGGGCCCCCTGCGGATCCCGCTACCCGGAGCAGTCAGCCGCACGCTGCCGGGGATCTCCTGGATGTGGATGACGTCCTCGGTCACCGCGTGATCGACACCACTTGGCTCAAGGGCATCGCGGTGCGAGCTGAGAACGCCGCGGCTGCGCTGGAGGTGATGAGCCGGTTCGCGCTCGCTCCCAACTGGCTGCGCTACCTACCGCCCACGATGGCGCCGTCGCCATCCACCAGCAGGGAGGGCCTGCTGGAACATCCGGAGGAGGCCTTTGCCGCCTACCGCAAAGAGGGGGTGGGCCATCTCATCTGCGAGGAGAAGCACATGGGCTCTCGGGCGGTGGCCCTGGTCTGCCGTGACCAGATGGTCGCCCGTGATCGCTTCGGCGGCACCGGATCCGGCCGCGGCGCCCTCTACACGCGCACCGGCCGTCCCTTTTTCGGTCCAGAGCTGACCGAGGTCGTATTGGAACGGCTCAGTTCGGCCGCCAACCAGGCGGGGCTGTGGGCGGAACTGGCGACGGACTGGCTGGTTTTGGACTGTGAGCTCATGCCGTGGAGCGTCAAGGCGGAGGGCCTCCTGCGGCAGCAGTACGCCCCCGTCGGCGCCGCCGCCGCCGCTGGTCTCTCATCTGCGATCTCTGAGCTGAACGCCGCCCAGGGCCTGACGCCGGAGGTTGAGCCACTGCTGAAGCGGAGCCTGGCCCGCCAGGAGAATGCTCGTTCTTTCATCTCCGCGTATCGGCGCTTCTGCTGGGACACCACAGGGATCGACGGTCTCCAACTGGCTCCCTTCCAGCTCCTGGCCAGTGCGGGCGCGACCTATCAAGATCGCAGCCATCTCTGGCATCTCGGGCTCGCCCAGCGGTTGGCGGATGCCGATCCAGGTCTCATGGTTCCGACGCGGTATCGGGAGGTCGACATCGACGAGCCCGGCTCGCAGGGAGAGGCCGTCAGCTGGTGGGAGTCACTCACCGCGGGGGGTGTTGAGGGGATGGTGGTCAAACCCCTCGCCAATCTCGTGGCCGGCCGTCGCGGTCTGGTGCAGCCGGGGCTCAAGGTCCGAGGCCCGGAGTACCTGCGCTTGGTCTACGGGCCTGAC
The DNA here is from genome assembly GCA_021817025.1 of bacterium. Next base: position 1,620 of record JAKAWF010000157.1, on the reverse strand, counting down.
TACTCCGAACCCGAGAACCTGGCGCGCCTGCGGCAGCGCTCCCTGGGGAGGAAGCGGTCGCTGGCCCTGCGGGAGTACGCGCTGGGCTTGGAGGCGCTGCAGTTGATGGTTGCTCGGGCCCCTCTCTGGCAGCAGCACCAGTGCGTGTTCGCCATCCTGGCGTTGGAGTCGGAGGCGGTCGATCCCAGACTCTGACACCGCCTGACGCGCTCCGGACCTGACCAGAAACGGCACCGGCCCGGAGGCTGTCCACGAGCGCGGATTGGGGCCCCTGTCACAACGGAGAGTGCCGCCGGACTTCGGCCCGGAGCCGAAACCAGAAGGGCGAGTCTGGTGTAGCTCTGGTTGCCGCGCTGGATCGATGCCATCAGGGCACGTGGCAGCACTTCCGTGCCGGAGTCGGCCGGCAGATCGAGGAGCAGATCATCGGCGTGCAGATGGGGCATGGCGGTGCCGACCTGCTGGATCGCCTCCCGGCGCACCTTCACCACCAGCCGCGGCCCGACCGAGTGGACCCGGACCGGTTCGACGGTGGGCTCTTCTGCGCGAGTGGCGACGGGCAGATTCTTGGCCGTGCCCCTCCGTGGCGGCGGTGCTGGCCGCGGCGCTGGCTTTGACGGTTGGGGTCGCGTCCGTGAGGCCGCGGTGGCGCGGTGCGTGTTCGAGGAGCGCCGTTGGACTTGCCTGGCACCACGGGCTTGGCGTCCATGAGGCTGCGGACCGAGCGCTTGATCGTCGAGCCCGTTGAGGCGGAGGTGGACACGCCTGGGCTGCTGGAAGTCCTCAACTCGAATCCCGACTTCGTGGAAGCCAGCACGCAGCGTGCGGGCGTCCGCCAGTACAGTCCGGAGGAAGTCACGACCTACTGCCTCCAGAAGTCCACCCGTGAGAACGGCCACTGCCTCACTATTCGGCTTCGCTCTGGACCCATGGTGGTCGGCATCATCGCCCTGCTCCGGCCCAATCCGGTCGACGGAGTTCCCTGGGTTGGCCTGTTGGCGACTCCCGGTTCTGGTGACGTTTCCGGGGGGTCGATGGTGCTCTCAAAGTGGCTCGGCCAGGACCCTGGCGGGGTCGTGGAGCCAGCGAGCTGGTGCCGGGATCCGCGTGGAGAGCTCCCAGCAGAGGCAGGAAGTCTGCCAAGCCCAACGGCGGAGGGTTAATTCTGTGCTGCACGGCCCCATCCGCCATTCCGTCATCGGGGAAGAACGGCCACCCGGCTCAGACATCCGGGACCGCAATCCGGGCTATGGCTGCCCTCCTCACGCACATGCGCACCCAAGCCCTCACTAGAATCCAGCTCATGCCCCCGGAGACTGCTGCGGACCCTGACATTGAGATCCAGGAAGTGATCGAGCGCGAGCTGCTCCTACTGCGACCTGAGGTGCGAGAGAGAACCGATCGGGTGGGCAGTCTATTGGACGACGGCTTCCGAGAGATTGGCTCGTCCGGACAGATGTGGGACCGCGAAACAACGCTTGCGGCGCTGCGGCGGGAGCACGGGCCGGCTCGGATTAAACCCAATACCAGTAACTTAGGGCGGCGAGAGGATCCTGATGGCCGCCGGAGTCGGCAAGGTGGGCTGGGGCCATTGGCGATGCTCTGGGCGCTTGACCGCGA
>JAKAWF010000156.1 GCA_021817025.1 bacterium | reverse complement strand
TCGCCGCGTACTTGATCGACTGCATCTCCACCGTGTCGGGGGCATGGTCCCTCTTGAGTTCGACCACCACAGGCCGGCCATCCGTATCTAACGCGAGGATGTCCAGTCGGTCAGCAGGCCGGGCACCGGACGCTTGCCAACGATCAAACTCGAAGGTCACGATCAGGAGGTCGTCTCCGAGTATCTCAGGGTGGGCGAGGACCCACTCCTGGAGATCCCGGCGCTCGTGGAGGCCAGCCTCCGCTAGGGTGATTCGCTGCACGGGCGTCGCCACCCTACCAGCGACCGCGAAGAGCAAGGGCCCAGACATTCCAGTCGGTCAAGATAGGGCGTTCGACTACCCATGGCAAGCCGTGGGACCGCGCGCATGCGGGGCATTGGGGTAGTAGGGTACGGAAACCGGCACCCCTCCCGGGTACCCTGAGTGCAAGCGCGAGGAGGATCTGCCAAACAGATGTGCGGCTACCGTGGGTAGGCGTCCGGCCCGTAACGGGGGGGCGGCGCCATGGGATGCCCAGGGAGGGGCGGCGCCTCGGGTCCACCCGAGCGCCCGGCTAGGCAGCGGGCAGGTGGCGGAATAATGACAACCTTCATTGACGATGACCGCGGGTACCTCACCTGGATAGCCCAGCACCCCGGAGGCTTCGTCCTCAACACCGCTCGCAAGCCCGCGCCGGAGTACCTGTTCCTCCACCGGGCGACCTGCCCGCACATCTCCGGCACGCCGGCCAAGGGCCAGTTCTGGACCAAGGATCTCATCAAGCACTGTGCTGAGCACCGGGCCGAGCTGCGCGGCTTCGCCCGGGTGGAGTGCGGGGGTGAGGCCCACGATTGCGAGATCTGCCAGCCGTGATTCCCCGACCCAGGGCGAGGCTTCATGCGGGGAACGTTCGTTGTCGCCCGCCACTCTGTGCCTGCGGAGCGGCGCCAGAGTGTGGTCGCAGGAGGAGGAACCGGGATGCCCAGCCACCTGAGCGGCGCCTTGAGGGAGTTGGCCGTGGAGATCATCCGCTGCCCGGTGCTGGCTCAGTGCGCAGCCGAAGGGCCAGATACACTCCCGTGCCACGAGGTCGCCGCCGGTCCGGGTGGTCCCCACCGAGCCCGGTGGGTTCCCGAGCCCTGGGTTGGTCACCTCACCGAGGCGCCGCTGCTCTTGGTAGCCTCCAACCCGGGAGGCGGCGGCAGCCCCATCACGGATCCCGAGGACCTCAGCTGCGACTCGCCGGACCAAGCCCTTCTTGACTGGGCGGACGGCGCCTTCGACGAGGGGCAAGTCCCCGGCGTTGCCGATGGTGTCTATCTGGTGAATGCGCGGGGCAGCGCGGCCGGTGGGTGCCCTACTGGGGCTGGGCCCTTAGATGCGCCCGGGAGGTCCTGCCCCAACCCGTGCAGCCAGGGGTGGGATACGCCCTCTCCGAGGTGGTCCACTGCGGCAGCCCGAGTGAGGACGGGGTTCGGGCCGCGCTTGAAACATGCACCTCCCGATACCTGGAGCGGGTGCTGGCGGCCTCGCCCGCTCGAGTCGTGGTCCTGGTTGGATCGGTGGCCAAATTTGCCTTCTCAAACCACATGCACCTGGATGTCTCAGACCACCTCCTGGGTCCCGTCGAGGTGGGGGGGAGGAGCCGCCTCCTGGTCCTTCTCCGCCACCCCAACAGCCGGGGCGGTGTGAAGTGCTTCAAGGGCCAGCTCACCGACTCTCAGCTGGCGCAGGTGAAAGCGGCCCTTGCCGCCGTATCCCCGGGATAGCCCCCCTCCCTCATCCGCCGTCCCCGATCAGTTGCGGCGGGTGGGGGGTCCGAGGGGAAAGGCAGCGGGTGCCAGCCATGTCCTCGCCAGTCGCCTTCCACGCTGAGTGATAACGTTCTCCGTTACGACAGCCCCACTCTAGCACTAGACCGACCCATCTCACTAATGGAGGCTTAGCATATGTCAATGGACTCTCTGGAACTAGCCGAGGGTGTGTATGCAGGCCTCGCCGGTGCCTCTCGGGCCCATCCACAGTGGGCTTTTCGCTCGGCAGTCAGCCCCGAAGGGCCAGCATCACCGGATATCGTACTGCACGATGACGTTGGAACCCTTGCGGTGGGAGAGATCAAGGGCGGCGGACGAGCTGGAGATCCCCGGCATCTGGCTCAGGTCGTCCGGTACGCAGGCGAGCTAGACGCACGATGGGCATTTGTCGTTACGCCGCAGAACCTCATTATTCTCGATCGGTCGCGACCAGGATTGGCAAGCTCGAAAACCATAGCCAACATCGATCTTGCTGTCCAGCTGGAATCGTCGCATCCGCAAGTCCGCAGCCGCGAGCTAGGGGTCCTTGTGGCCAATTATCTTTCGGCATATGTCTTGCGTACGGCCGATTCAGACGCCCCACGACCGATGTACAGCACCCAGGTGCTCGATGAAGCGACCGGCACCGCAGCGACCCTTTCCATGCTTCCGATCGTCGCGTCCCAGGACCGGTCACCCTGGTCCATGGTCGCCACTCTGACGAATGATCAAGCAGTCGGCTTCCCCGCCGAGCAACTTGAAGAGGCACTGGCGCGTCTGATGACTGCGCCCGACGGTCGTGTGGTGGCACGCCAGCTACAGGAGTCAGCGCCAGACGAGTGGCCCGCACGGGTTGGCCTTGACTACGCGCGGTTCGCATTGCGACTCGTTTACAGCACCCCTGTTACCTTTGAGGCGTCGCCCCCCCACAACAAGTGCATCGCAGAACTGCTTCGGCACACACCCAGCTCAGCCCCTGCCTATACCGCGCTCGGAGGCGTGCTCTACGTATCGACCGGATTAGAGCGCACTATCTTACTACCACTGATCGCGGGAATAGCAATCATCGATATCACCACAGGTTGGCCGACTCGACTGGCCGCTTGGCGACAGGCTCGAAGGTAGAGGGCTTGACCCCACAGTGTGAGTAAGCGCCCACGTTAGCGGGTCAATGCTCTGCTCTGATGGCGGTGGGCGACTCATTGTAGCGAGGTAGTCTTAACCCTTGTGGAAAGTGCCGTGGAGATCTTGGCCGGCAGGCATGAAAGCGGCGTAGCTTTCCAGATGAACTACCAATCGCTCGGCTCGCGGCGCGGGTCGATTCTGGGTGCCACGCCGTTATGAAGAAAAGCCAAGTTCGACCGCCGACTGCACTGGTGCCAGCGCCAGATGACTTTCTGGGGCAGACTTTTCGGGAATGGGCTCAGCGCATTCCGCACGCGGCGCTGCGGGAGAAGGTTGACAGCTTCCTGGGCCGGGGCCGGTACCAGCGAGGAGAGAGTCCCCGGGTACCGCAACGGGTATCTGCTGGAGCGGAGCATTGGGGGTCGGCATGCGCGGCGGTGACGGCACGGGATCTTCCGCCGCGAGGTCTACGGTCGGCAGGGGGTCCGTTCCGTGACCTGCTCCGACCGCAATGTCCAGGTGGAGGGCGTCGAGGCGGACGACTACCCGACCAGTCAGGCGCTGATCAGCCGGCTGCGCCGCCCGGACGGAAAGTTGGCGCGCTGGCTGGATGAGGTTCAGCGGGGGTACGAGGGGTTCGCGATCGTCCGGCACAGGGTGGAGATCGACGCCCCGTACAGCCCCAACTGCCTGGCCGTGAAGGTGCGAGAGGACGACCTCGCGTCGTGGGCCCGGCATGCCTGGCTGCGGAGCCAGCTGTCCAAGGTGCCACGGCCTGCGGTGCCGCCGCCCGACGGCAGCCCCGCATCCATCCGTCGGACACCTACTAAGCCCGTGGACCAACCCCGTGTGCATGACGCTCGGGCCGTGGCGGCCACCCTGCTGCGGCATGCCGACGCCCTAGCCAAGGAGCTGACCTCCGGTGGCGCTCAGTTCACGCCGGACGCTCAGGCCAACCAGATGGTCATGGACGACCCCTTCGCCTTCCTGGTGGCGGTCATCGCCGACATGGGGATCAAGGCCGAACGGGCGTGGGCTGTCCCCTATGAGCTTCGCCAGCGCCTCGGGTACCTGGAGCCGGAGAGGGTCGCCGCCAGCGGCAACGCTGTTGCCCAGGCCGTGCAGACCAGCCCGAGGCTCCATCGCTTCACCAGCCTGATCCCCAAGTGGATCGTCGAGGCGGCCCGGATCGTCAACGATCAATACGGGGGAGAGGCCGGGCGCATCTGGAGCGACACCCCAACCGCCACGGAGTTGCGGCTACGGTTGGAGCGCTTCCCCGGGATCGGTCAGAAGAAGGCCGCTATGGCCGTGGAGATCTTGGAGCGGGACCTCAGGGTGCCCCTCCAGGACCTGAGCGGCAGCGACATCGCCTTCGATGTCCACCTCCGCCGGGTCTTCCTGCGCTCAGGGATCGCCGAGCACGACGATGTCCACGAGATGGTTGCCGCGGCCAAGGCGCTCCATCCCGAGCGCCCCGGCGCCCTCGATCTCCCGGCCTGGGACATCGGTCGGCGGTGGTGCCACCCCAGCCACCCCGACTGCGAGCTGTGCCCTCTCGGCATCGCGTGCCCCCGTCTCATCGAGCGCGGGGACGAAGTCCGCAGCATGTGACCGGAAGAGGGCCGTGGACCCGCCGGACGACACCCTGGCCGGGTGCGGGCCCCGGTCGACCCCGGTCCCCAGTCGCCGGGCGGCTGGCCGCTGCCGGGCCGTCGCTCGCCAGATCCCCAGAGTTGCGGCGGGTGGGGGCAACGGAGCGCGCTCCGGTATTTGACTCCGTCAGCGCTCGCCGGCACTTGCTCCGACTCGGCATCCCGTCACGAGCTCGCCCGCTAACTGCGCGGCACCAGGGTGCGTGCCGGGCCAGGACACCGGCCCATTGGAGTGGCCAGCTATATTGCACTGCAACGTTGCGAAGCGTAATGTGACGGTCAATGAGATATTCCGCGGCCTTGAGACCGCCTGACAGGCTGGTCGCCGAACTCACGTCGCGCCTAGCCGAGGTACGGACGCAGCTTCAGACGATCAGCGGTGAGCTCGAACGCAAGCGCCAGCTCAGGTCCGCCTTGGTCGCCGAGGAGGACCGCTTGTTAGGAGTGCTCCACCTCTACGGCGGCGAGTCAGAGGTAGTAAGGCATGAGCCGACGCCGGACGCGACTCTAGACCCTCCAGATAGATCCGCCCGGTCCGCGACACCTTCCAGGGCTACAGGTAGCCGCGCGCCATCTTGGCGCTCTCAAGCACTTGAACAGATCCGGATGGCGAATCAGCCCCTTCACTATAAGACGCTGCTTTCAGGCTTGCGGGAGGCGGGCGTGATCATCCCGGGACGACGCCCTGAGGCAACCCTACTCTCGTACTTGTCAAGAGACAGCAACTTCGCTGGAGCTGGACGCGGATACTACTCTGCCTCAGCTCCCTCCGAGTCGATACGCGGAGCTGCGCGGGTCATGCCACTCAGTTCAAGGGCAGAGAACTAGTGACGACTGTCAAGCTCACACTTACCGACATCGCTCTTCTCAGCCTCCTGCGGCAGGGAGGAGCTAATGGTTACGTCGACATCGAGCATGTGGCTGTAGATGCTTCGATGCTGGCTCCCAGTGACTTCAGACTTCGCCACTACCCGGATCATCCAGATGTGGATGCCGTCCGCCGTGCCCTTGCCAGGCGCCCCGATATCGTGCTGACAGGCGATGGCGGACGAACCCGGATGCTAACTCCCCAGGGATTGGCGGACGCACGTCGAGCCGAGGCGGCGATGAACGAGCCCGAAGCCCGGGCTGGCACGACACGCCGCAGCGCTCCGGCATCGGTGCAACGTCTGCTGCGCCATGCCGCTCGGCGGAGGTGGTCGGACCTGGGCATCGCCGGACTCGATCGCGAGGACGTCGTCGATCTATTACTTGGTTCACCCGGAGATTCAGTGGACCTCCTTCGTCAACGTGCACAGCGCGCCCGAACACAAGCCATCGAGTGGGGCCACGAGGACTTAGCTAAAATGCTCTCGGAAATCGAAACGGTCCTCGCCCAACTGTTCGCGCGAGAGGGACCTTGACAGACAGCGACGACATCTTCATTGGAGGCCGCGTAGTTCCGAGGTCAGGAGCTACGGTTCTCTCTCAGCGTATGGCCGAGGTCGGTGCCGAGGAAGCGATGCGAGGTGATATCTTGCGCGGCATCGCTGAGTTGATCACCAATAGCGATGATGCCTACATACCACTAGGGCATGGTGGGCCTATAGAGATCCAGGTTGAGCACCGGCGCAGTGGCGAGTTCAACCGAATCGTCGTACGCGACCAAGCCGTCGGCATGTCTGTGAGCGAGCTATACGACAAAATCGCGACAGTAGGAGGCTATCACGATGAAGTCGCCGGACGGCGGGGCTTCTTTGGCCTAGGGGCGAAAGACGCCGCGATTTTCGGCAAAGCGGTCTTCGAGACTATTAAAGGTGGCCGATACGCAGCCCTGACCCTGCTGGGCCCGGGGAAGTACGAGGGCCTCGAGGATCGGCCCAGTACGGACTCGGACTATTTCAACCTGGGGATTCCGGAGCACGGCACCATGGTGACGGTGTACGTGAACCGAAAGACGTATCCCATGCCTCAGCACACCACGCTGGTTGAGCGGCTGACCAATTATGTTCAACTTCGAGACATCGTATCACCAAAGTCGGAGCGAATCGTGACGCTCCGAGACTTACAGCATCCCGATTTGCCGGAAACTCGCCTGCAGTACCAGCCACTGGCCTGGCAGCAACCTGTCCATGAGGCAGCTCTACCGATCCCAGAGTACCCGGAAGCGGGATGCCACTTGACCATCCTGGAGAGCGAGTCGGCGCTGCCTGCTGAGGCGAAGGCATGGCGCCACGCAGGCATTCTGGTGGTCGGCGGTAGAGCTATCTACCAGTCCACGTACTTTGGACTTGAGGGCCGTCCGGGCGCACTGTGGTTCACTGGTCGCCTCCAGGCCGACTACATAGAGCAGTTGCAACGCGAGTGGGAGGAGTGTCGTCGCGAAGGGCGGCCGCATCCGCGGAACAATCCCTTTGGCCTTGTGACGCGAGGTCGGGTTGGGCTTCGGGAGGATCATCCCTTCACCAAAGCTATGGCCGCCGCCGTAGAGTCGGTTCTGAGCCCCCTAGTGGAAGCCAAAGAGAGTCTCGAGCAGGCGGAGCGACGTGACGCAGCGAACGCTGATACGCGTCGACGTCTTCGAGAGGCCGAGCGCTTGCTCGCACGAGTCCTCGCAGAGGTGATGCGTGAGGAGGACGTCGATTTGGAAGGCGGGGGCAGCGGCAGTGAGCCGGTGCCGCTTGAGATTGTCCCGCCCAAACTACGTTTGGAGCCCGGCGAAGAACGAACAGTCCTAATCAGATCGTGGCCCGAGGCGTTAAGTGCCGAGGAGGTCGAGAGCTTCGGCGGCACTCCGGTATCGCGTCTTGCACTTGAGCCGGAAGTTGCGGTGCTCCAGCCAACGGAGGTGGATATGATCCGCGACCCCCGGGAGCCGCGGCGGCTTCGTGGCACAGTCAGGATCCGAGCGCTAGACGTCTCTGACGTCGGGGCCCTTGAAGTGACATTCGGCACTCGCGAAGAGATGGCCCTGATCGAAGTGACCGATGAAGTCGACAAACCTGATCCTCCAACCCGCCT
>JAKAWF010000155.1 GCA_021817025.1 bacterium | reverse complement strand
ATTGGAAAGAGCCTCCTCTGCAGGTCCTACTACGTGCAGATTACCACACTTTCACTCTCCCTGCTCAAGTGGCCCAACTTTCCCGTCCCACACCCGCGCAGGGTCAGCGGCTTGCGATCCTGCTCAGTTGGTCGCGGCGTCGGCTGGTCGGTGAAGAGCAGGATCGACCACATCGCGCTTGCCCCTGCGTTCATCCGCGGCTGCCCCCACATTCCGCAGGTCCTGCCGGATCCCAAGCAACGCGACCGCTTCCTGCCGGGCTGCGCGGCGACCGTCATCAGCCGCGGGGGCGGAGCCAGAGGATGAGTTGTTGTGTGATCGCCTTCAGGGTGTCATGGCTCGCGGTGCCGACCAGGCTGCCGAAGCGCCCCACGGACACCGCCCGGATGGATTCGCGCATCGCCCAGCTGGGACGGTCGAGCCCTCCATCATCAGTCACCTGAATGGGGTGCGGGAACCCGCGCTCCCGGCTGGTCAGCGGGACCATGATGGCCCGCCCGATGGGCAGCGAGTTGAACCCCATCCGCCGCCATCAACAGTAGGGAAGAACCCCACCACTCCCATCCGGGTGCCCTTCCCCGGCAAGGCCTTGTTCCTGGCCTGAGGAGCAGCCCTGGTCAGACGCTTGGGGGAGGGCCGGGTGGTGAGCCCGGGACCCCGGGCTGGAAGCCCGAATCGAGCGGTGGGACGGAGGGCGGGCCGCACTCCGCAACCACGGCGGCTCAGGGCTGGTGCGCAGGACTCGGGATGACCGTCGGCCGTCGCCGGAGTGGGCGGACGCATCGGGCAAGCTCGAGGTTGCATCCCGAACGTGGGTTTGGTACATTTGTTTGGTGAGCGGCCCAAGTCGTTGGACGCCGGTGCCGGATCGCCTCCCCAGCTCCTGGACCGAGGTGGTCGACAGCCGTGCTGTCCAGGAACTGGTGGTGCTCGATCGGGAGCTTCCCGCCCGCCCCGCCAGCTACGTCCCGATGCCGGGTGGGCTGCATCACAGAGTGGGCGAGGGCCTCCGGCGGCGGGGAATCGGGGATCTCTACACCCACCAGGCAGAGGCGGTCGGGCTGGCCCTGTCCGGGCACAGCGTCGCGGTGGTGACGCCGACCGCCTCGGGCAAGTCGCTGTGCTACTTGCTGCCGATCCTGGACGCGGTGGTCCGGGATCCGGACGCCACCGCGCTGATGCTGTTCCCCACCAAGGCGCTGGCCCAAGACCAGCTTCAAGAGCTGCGCCAGCTCAGCGACGCGGTGGACTTGGAGTTGCGCACCTTCACCTATGACGGGGACACCCCGCCCGGGGCCCGCAGCGCCCTGCGCCAGAGCGGACAGGTGGTGCTCAGCAATCCCGACATGCTCCACACCGGCATCCTGCCCCACCACACCAGTTGGGTCAGGCTCTTCCATGGGTTGCGCTACGTGGTCCTCGACGAGCTGCACACCTACCGCGGGGTCTTCGGCAGCCACGTCGCCAACGTGCTCAGACGGATGGACAGGATCTGCGCCTTCTACGGTGCCCACCCCACCTACATCTGCTCCTCCGCCACCATCGCCAACCCGGCTGAGCTGGCCGAGCGGTTGGTCGGAAGGCCGGTGAGCCTGGTCACCGACAACGGCGCGCCGGCTCCCCTGCGGCGGCTGGTGATCTTGAATCCGCCGGTGGTGGAGCCGCGGCTGGGGATCCGCCGCAGTGCTGGCCTCGAGGCCCGAAAGATCGTGCCCCAGCTGGTGCGGTCAGGCTCGCAGACCATTGTCTTCGGGCAGACCCGCCTGCAGGTTGAGCTGCTGCTCAACTATCTGGAGCGGGAGATTGAGGCGGACGGCCGGGGCTTGGGAGTTGCCCACGGCGGTGCCGTGCGGGCCTACCGAGGTGGCTACCTTCCCCTGGAGCGGCGGGCCATCGAGGCCGGGCTGCGCTCTGGGGCGGTGCGTTGCGTGGTCGCCACCAGCGCCCTCGAGCTGGGCATCGACATCGGTCGGCTGGACTCGGCGGTGCTGGTCGGCTATCCCGGCACCATCGCGAGCCTTTGGCAGCGCCTGGGGCGGGCTGGCCGGCGGGATGGAGCGGCACTCCAGCTCCTGATCACGGGCGGTGGTCCGCTGGACCAGTTCATCGCCAAGCATCCCGAATTCCTGCTCGAGCAGTCCCCCGAGCGCGCCTTCGTGGACCCCGACAACCTGCTGATCCTGGCCGGACATCTGCAGGCTGCGATCTTCGAGCTGCCTCTGCGTGACGGCGAGGCCTTCGGAGAGACCGACCTGGGCGGACTACTGGAGGTGTTGTCAGAGGATGGGCTGATCCATAGAGCCAATGGGAGCTGGCACTGGGCCTCCGATGCCTTCCCCGCCGACGCCGTCAGTTTGCGCACGGCGGCGGCCAGCAACGTGGTGATCATGGACACGTCCACCACCGGTGACTCCGCATCCCAGGGACCGCAGGGGACCTCGGCCGGCAGTGCTGGCGGCCGCTCCGGGGCGGGCTCGCGGGTGGTGGGGGAGCTGGACGAGTGGTCGGCGCCGCTGCTGGTCCATGACGACGCGATCTACATGCATCAGGGACGCCAGTACCACGTTGAGCGCCTGGACTGGGAGGAGCACAAGGCCTACGTGCACCCGGTCTCGGTCGACTACTTCACCGACGCCGACCTGCGGGTCGGCCTCCAGGTGCTGGACTGCTTCGCCGGTCCTCTGGGCGATGGGGACCAGGGCACCGCCAGGGCCCATGGCGAGGTCCGGGTCAGCGTCCTGGCCGCGATGTACCGGAAGATCAAGCTGCTGACCCACGAGACAGTCGGTGCCGGTCCGATCCGGGTCCCGGAGCGGGACCTGCAGACGACCGCCTACTGGTGCTCCTTCGACTCCCGGCTCACGACTGGCCTGGTGGGTGCCGAGGTGGGGCTGGAGGCTGTCGGGCACGTGCTGGGGCAGGTCGCCTGCCTGATGGCCATGTGCGACCGGCGCGACCTCGGGGTGGTGACCCAGGTTCGTGCCCCCTTGACCGCCATCCCGGCCCGGGCGGAGCCAGCCCCCGGGGCGGAGGAGTTCGTGTCCGGCGCGAGGCCGCTCGCGGTCGGCCCGGCCGGCAGGTTCATGGAGGACTCCCCCTGCGTCTTCATCTATGACATGCACCCTGGGGGAGTCGGCCTCAGCGCTCGTCTCTTCGATCTGCACCGGGAGCTGTTGCTGGCGGCCGCCACCCTGATCCGAGACTGCGACTGTGAGTTCGGATGTCCCGCCTGCGTCGGCCCGGTGGCGGGTGTGGAGGATGGCGCCAAACTGGCCGCGCTTCGGCTGCTGGAGGAGGCGGGGTGGTGAGCGACGAGCTGCGGCTGAGATTGGGTGCCCTCCAGGGCGACCCTCGCCTGGGGCTGGCGCCGCGCCATGCTGCCAGCCCGGATCCCGCCGGAGTGGGCGTTCTGATGGACGAGGAGGAGCGTGCCGGGATCCTCCTCGAGATGGGCTTCGCGTGGGATGCGAGTCGGGGGATGCTGGTTCGGCGACTGGCCGTGCCACTCTTGGAGCTCGGCCTGGTGCCGGAGTCGCTGGTGGCGGAGCGGTTGCGGAGCCTCTCCGCGGTGGTGCCGGCGGTTGGTCCGCTCACCATCACCTGTTTTGACCTGGAGACGACCGGCCTGCAGCGGGGGACCGGGACCGTCCCCTTTCTGTACGGCTGGGCTACGATCACCGGGGACCAGGTGCAATTCGAGCAGTGGTTGCTGCCCCAGCTGGGCCAGGAGGCCCCCCTGGTGGGCGCTGCCCTGGCCCGGCTCCGGGCGGCCGACCTGCTGATCACCTACAACGGGGCCAGTTACGATCTCCCCCTGCTGCGCACCAGGATGGTGATGGCGGGGGTGGACCGGGCCTGGCCGGCTACCTCCCACCTGGACCTGCTACCGATGGTGAGGCGGCTCTTCCGTCACCGCCTCGACCGCTGCAGCCTGCGAAGGGCCGAGGAGACCCTGCTGGGGCAGAAGCGTGACCATGACCTGCCCGGGCGGGAGGCACCGGAGCGGTACTGGCAGTTCCTGCGCAGCGGCGATCCGTCACCGCTGCTGGCGGTGGTCGAGCACAATCAACAGGACGTGCTCTCCCTGGCCCGGCTGCTCGACCGGCTGGTCCGCCATGTCGACCTGGAGGAGCCCCATCCCACGGACTGGCTCAGCCTGGGCCGCTTCATAGAGGCGCGCGGCAACCTTGCCGGCGCCGAGGGTGTGTATCGGCAGGCCGAGAGCTGCTCGCCGCCACCCCTGGATCGGGCGGCGGCATTGCGCCGGGCCCGGCTGATGCGCCGCCAGGGGTTGGAGGACCAGGCTCACCAGGCTTGGTCGGCCATCTGGGAGAGGTGGCGTGATCCCGAGGCGGCCGAGGCGATCTGCGTGGACCTGGAGCACCATCGCGGGGACTTGCAGGCGGCCTTGGCAATGGCCCGCGATGGGTTGCGATCCGCGCCGACCGGCTGGGACCAGCGCTTCGCGCGCCGGATCTGGCGGATCCAGACCAAGCTCGGGTCCCGGGGGGATGACACCGTCGGGGCCGCGCCTCGGCAGCCTTCTCAGGTCGAACCCTGGGCCGGGTGGCTGCCGGGGGGCGAGTCATACGAGGCCTGGCTCGCCCTCCGCCGGGCCGTCCCGCCTGGTCGGACCGGGGGGGAGCGGCGCTTCGGCAGGGCCGAGGCGGTGGGGCGGTAGCGGCCCACCCGGTGGTCGGGGGGAGGGGAGTTTCTCCTCCAACAGAGAGTGGAAGTACGGCTCGGCGGCCTGGCGCTGAAACAGGAGCTTGAGCCGGGTCAGGGGATCCGCCAACGCCGAGCTCACCTCCAGCTCCGCCACCTCGCGCACCAGCCTGAGGTCGGAGATGGAGGTTTGCGAGCCGTCCAGGAGCTCCCGAACCAGTGCCATCACCAGCAGGTCGTGGCGGCTGAAGTGGCGACGGCCGGCGGGATCCCGGGACGGCTTGACCACGCCCATCTGCTCCCAGTAGCGCAGCACGCGGGGGCTCACCCCTATCTGCCGGCTCGCCTCGGCGATTCTCCGATCATCTGAGGCAAACTCAGCATCCTGTCCGCGCACTTGACTCATAAACGATAACTCCAGCCAGTACAGAAGATCCTGGTACGGGGTAGACTTGACACAGGCATGGTAGGGTCAATTCTCCTGATTGGGCTCTTCACGGGGGCTTGCGCGGCGGTCATCACGCGGCCACTGGGGCTGTCCGAGGGGTGGTGGGCGCTGGTGGCGGCCGGGCTGGGTCTGGTGACCGGGCTGGTCAGCCCGGGCGCCGCTTGGGCCAGCGTGAGCACCACCGTCGACGTCCTGCTGTTCTTCGGCGGGCTGCTGCTGCTGACTGGGGTACTGCGCCAGGCGGGCGCGCTCGATCTCCTGGTCGACTGGATGGAGCGGTGGAGTGGGGGGAGTTCCCGGCGCCTGCTGTTGGTCGCCGTCGCGGTCACCGCCGCCGTGACCGTGTTCTTCTCCAATGATGCGGCGGCGCTGCTGCTGGCCCCTCCCCTGATCGCCCGGGTGCGCCGGCACGGCCTGCCATCGGCCCCCTTCCTGGTGGCCGTCGCCCTCATCGCCAACACCGCCTCGCTGGTGCTGCCGGTCAGCAACCCTGTCAACCTCCTGCTTCTCGAGCGCGATCATATTCCTCTGCCGGAGTACCTGGCGACCGTCACGCCGGCGGCTCTGGTGGGGCTCGCCCTGGTGGCCGCGGTGGTGGTGGCTGCGAGTTGGCGGCGACTTCCAGCGTCGGTCCCGGGGGCGGCCCGGGAGCGCACCTATGATCGCCGACTGCTGACTGCCCTGGGGGGATTGCTGCTGGCGCTGGCGGTCACAGACGTGGCCTGTGGTGCCCTGGGCCTGCCGCTGGGGCCCCCGACCCTCCTGGTCGGGGTGCTGGCGGCCATAGGCTGGGCTCTGCGAGCGAAGGAAGGGCCGCACCTGCTGGTGGCGTCCGTACCGTGGTCGCTGCTCCCCATGGTGGTCGGCTTCGCGGTGCTGGCGGCGGGGCTCGAGCACTCCGGTGTCCTGGGCGGCGTGGCTCGAGCCGTCGCCGGCAGCCATGCCGATCTGGCGGCCCAGGTTCGGGTGGGAGCCGCTGCCGCCGGAGCGGCCGCCGTGCTCAACAATCTGCCCGCCGCGTTTCTGGTCAGCTCGGGGCTGGCCGCGTCCCACCACCTGGTGGGGCTGGCCGTGCCCGTGATCGCGGGTGCCGACCTGGGGCCCAACCTGGCCCCCGCCGGCTCACTCTCCACCATCCTGATCTTTGCCATCGCCCGGCGGCACGGTGAGCGTCCTCCATGGGGCCGCTTCTGGCGCCTGGGCTGGGTCGTCGGGCCACTCGGGTTGGCCGCCAGCCTGGGCGTCCTGGGGGTGACGCGCTGAGGGTCGCTCCGGACGCGTCGGCAGGGGTGGCCAAGTTGGGGGACACTGTGGCGGTGAATCGCTCGTTTACGCCCGGCAGCTCGGTGGCAGCGATCCGGGCGACCCGGCCGTTGATTCATCAGATCACCAACCTGGTGGTCATGAACGAGACCGCCAACGTGACCCTGGCGGTGGGCGCGCTTCCGGTCATGGCGCACGCTCTCGAGGAGGTCGAGGAGATGGTGGCGCAGGCCGGAGCCTTGGTGCTCAACATCGGCACTCTCTCGCCCGCTTGGGTCGAGTCGATGCTCCGGGCCGGGAGGGCCGCCAATCGCGCTGGGATTCCGGTGGTGCTGGACCCGGTGGGGGTCGGCGCCACCGGCTTTCGCACCGCTGTGGCTGAGCGCATCTGTGCCGAGGTCCGGGTCAGCATCGTCCGGGGCAACGCCGCTGAGGTGGCCGCGCTCTGCGGCGAGGCCGCTGCGATTCGGGGCGTGGAGTCGATCAGCTCTGGCGATCCCTCCGAACTGGCGGACACTGCGGCGCGGCTACTGCGCACCGTGGCGGTGGTGACGGGTGCCGTTGACCACGTGGCGAGCGCCACCGAGCACGTTGCGATCGCCAACGGGGTACCCCTGCTCACCGCGGTGACCGGCACCGGATGCATGGCAAGCGCCCTGTGCGGCTGCTTCGTGGCGATCCATCCCAGGGATCCGCTGCGCGCCGCGGTCGAGGCGCTGGCGACCTTCGGGGTGGCCGCCGAGGCAGCGGCCGCGACCGCCAAGGGACCGGGGTCATTTCACGTCAACCTCTATGACTCCCTGGCGGGACTGCAACCGGATGCGCTCGATGCCGCTGCCAAGATCACCGTTGGGTGATCTCCGAGATGGGCAAGCGCGAGCCAGAGCCGCAGGGTCTGCCCGTCGCCGTCACAACCAGGAGCGTGGACAATTTCGCCGATCCTGGCCCTGGTTGACGCCAGAGTCCCCAGCGCCGCCCTGTCCCGCCAAGCCACCCAGGCTTGTCCAGGATCAACCCCCCAGGTGTGGGAGCGACCGACCCTTCCCTTGGGGGGCACCCGGCGCAGCACGATTGTCGGTGCCGTCCAACTTCCTCACCCAACTACTTCTCGCCGGAGGCAGCGGCTGGGCGTGGCCACCGACCAATGCCGAACGGTGACCTGAGTTCACGATGGGAGCCAAGGAGTCACAAGAACAAGCCGCCGAGAGATCGGA
>JAKAWF010000154.1 GCA_021817025.1 bacterium | reverse complement strand
GCGCCATCGAGCACAGCGCTGACGCCGGCCTGCCCTTCGTCTGCGTCACCTCCTCGGGGGGAGCTCGGATGCAGGAGGGCGTGTTCTCCCTGATGCAGATGGCCAAGAGCGTGGCCGCCCTCCACCAGCTGGCGGAGGCCCACCTGCCCTTCATCTCGATCCTGGTCGATCCGACCATGGGGGGCAGCATCGCCAGTTTCGCCGCTCTGGGTGATGTGATCCTGGCCGAGCCCAAGGCCATGATCGGCTTCACCGGTGCCCGCGTGATCACTCAGGCCACCTACGAGCAGCTCCCAGCGGGGTTCCAGACCAGCGAGTTCCACCACGCTCGGGGCCTGATCGACCGGGTGGTCGACCGGCGGGAGCTCAAGGCTGTCCTAGCCCAGCTGTTGGCGGTCCTGGCAGGGCCGTCAGGGGAGAGCAGCCAGGCTCTGGCATGACCCTCGGTGAGCCCGAGGGGCTCGCGCCGCCAGATGACGCCGCCGCCGCCTGGACTCACATCGAGGTTTCGCGCCATCCTGATCGCCCCTACTCCCTGGACCTGATCCAGCGCTGCCTCGATGACTTCATCGAGCTTCACGGCGATCGGCAGGGAGGTGACGACGCGGCGGTGGTCATCGGGCTGGCGCGCCTGGGGGGCCAGCGGCTGGCGGTGGTCGCCAACCAGAAGGGCCGGACCCTGGAAGAGCGTGGCCGGCGCAACTTCGGCATGGCTCACCCCGAGGGATATCGCAAGGCGCAACGACTCTTCGCTTTGGCCGGTCGGCTGCAGCTGCCGGTGGTGAGTTTCATCGACACCCCCGGCGCCTATCCCGGAGTGGCCGCCGAAGAGCGCGGCCAGGCTTGGGCCATCGCTCAGACTCTGGAGGCCCAGCTGGCCCTGCCCACCCCCTACCTGGCGGTGGTGATCGGGGAAGGTGGTAGCGGGGGCGCCCTGGCCACCCTGCTCGCCGACGCCGTGCTCGTCCTGGAGCATGCCTTCCTGTCGGTGGCTTCGCCGGAGGCGGCGGCTGCCATCCTCTTCCGCGACGCCGGCCAGAAGCAGCATGCCGCGGCGGCCCTGCGACTGGAGGCCGCCAACCTCCTGGAGTGGGGTATCGCCGACGAGATCGTGCCGGAGCCGCCTGGAGGCGCCCACACCGACTGGGACGCGACTGCCGCTCTGCTGCGCCCGCGACTGGAGGAGCGGCTGCGCCTGATCACGGAGCGTGGCTTCGACCCCGCTCAGAGGCGCGAGCGGTATCGCCGGCTGGACGGCCTCTTCGAGGCCTGACCAAAGTCGCCACCGGCCACCCTCGGCAGGCTCTGCGATCGACGCCGCTCGTCCCGGAACGGCCGAGGTGGCTGGGTCAGGCCGGGTGGGGCCTGGGGCCCACGAACACCAAGCGCTGGTAGATCAGGTACTTGGCGACCCACAGGACCAGGTAGGTGCCGGCGTAGGCGGTGCCGGCCACCAGCACGTGCAACTCCCTGCCGGCAGGGGCGTGAGCCGCAGCC
The DNA here is from genome assembly GCA_021817025.1 of bacterium. Next base: position 6,132 of record JAKAWF010000154.1, on the reverse strand, counting down.
GCTCCGGTAGCCAGGGAGGAGACCACCAGGCTGGCCGCCGTGGTGAGCCAGTACAGAGCCATCTGACGGCCGACCCCGCGCCGGTCCGCCTCCGGCCAGATCCAGTATCGGCTGATGAGGTAGGAGGGGATCGTGCCGACCAGTGTCGCCAGCACCGCCGCCATGGTGGCTCCGGTCACCCCGGCCGCGTAGAGCGCCACCAGGGCGACCTCTGAGATGACCGTGGAGAGACCGGAGGTCAACAGGTAGCGGAGCCAGCGCCAGGAGCGGGCGCGACCCGCGGTCGAGCCCAACCGGGAGCTCACCGGATCCAAGGACTCAGCCCAGGCGAGGAGCGCCCTGGCTCCTGATGGCTCGGCGCGGGCAAGTCCGCCGGAAGGGACCGGGCGGACGGAGTTGTCAACCAGTGTCATTGGCAAGAGCGTGGCAGCCCGGCGCCCGGCGCCCCTGAGATGGGGCTTAGAGTCGCCGCCAGCGAGCCGGAGATGGCCGCGCCAGTCGGGCGGTTCGCCGGAGCGGATCGCGACCGGGGATGGACTTCCGTCAGGCCCGGCCGTCGTCGGCCGCCGCGGCTGCCCTCAGTTGATCCCAGAGCACGGCCACATCCTGGGGTTCGGTCCGCAAGCCGCCGATCGAGGCGCGCAGGACGAAGCCCCCGTGCAGCACCGCGTGGGAGATGAAGACCTCCCCAGCGGCATTCACCCTGGCCATCAGGTTCCGGTTGTGGGCTTCCAACTCCGGCTCCGACCCCAGTTGGGCAGGGTGGTGCCGAAAGCACAGGGTGGACATCGGCATGGGCGCGCACATCTCCCAACCGGGGGTGCCCTGAAGTTGGTCACGTAGCCAACGGGCCATCTCGAGGTGGCTCCGGATCACCTTTTCCAACCCATCCTGCCCGAAGTAGCGCAGCACCATCCAGAGCTTGAGCGCGCGCATGCGCCGACCCAGCGACACCCCGAAATCCATCAGGTTGCGGGCGCCGAAACCCTGCTCCCGGTCAGCCTCCGGGGTGCTCAGATAGTCGGGGACCAGGGAGAACGCGCGCCGCAGAACGTCGGGACGGGCGGTCAGCAGCACCGAACAGTCGAGCGGGGTGAACAGCCATTTGTGCGGATTGATCACCACCGACTGGGCTCTGGACACTCCGGCAAAGATCCCGCGCTGCTCGGGGAGGATCGCCAGCGCACCGCCGTGGGCGGCATCGACGTGGAGCCAGATGCCGTGGCGCTCGCAGATCGCCGCGATGTCCTCGATCGGGTCGACGCTGGTGGTCGCGGTGGTGCCCACCGTGCCCACCACCGCGCAGGGGCGCACGCCCGCCGCGAGGTCCTCGTCGATGGCCCGGGCCAGAGCGCCCACATCCATTCGAAAGTCCGGGTCACACGCGACCGCCCGATAGCCCGTCCGGCCCAGGCCCAAGGTCACCACGGCCTTCTCCACCGACGAGTGCGCCTGCTCGGACGCGTACACGCGCAGAGCGGGCAGACCGGGCCGGCCGGCGAGCCCCAGTTCGCGCACCTCCAGGCCCACCGCCTCTCGCGCCGCCGCCAGCGCCACCAGAGTAGAGGAGGAAGCGGTGTCGTTGATGTGGCCGTCGAAGGTGTCGGGCAGACCCGTCAGGCGCGCCAGCCAGCGGCACACCACCCACTCCAGCTCAGTCGCCGCCGGACCGGTCCGCCAGAGCATCGCGTTGACGTTGAAGGTGGCACTGAGAAGCTCCCCCAGAATGCCAGCCCCGGCAGCCGAGCTGTTGAAGTAGGCGAAAAAGCGGGGATGGTTCCAGTGGGTGGTGGCGGGGATCAGCAGCCGCTCGATGTCGGCCATGATCTCCTCCATCGTCTCTCCGAAGCTGGGCGCCTCTCCCGGCAGGGCGGCAGCCACGGCTCCCGGCTCGACCCGAGCCAGAGGCGGCAGGGTGGCGACTCGCTCCAGGTAGGCCGCGGCCAAGTCGACAGCGGCGTAGCCGTGGCGCCGGAACTGGGCCGGCGACATGTCCTGGGCAACCCCTGAAGGCGAGGGCACGCGGGGCGCCTCCGGATCGGCCCCCAGGGTCACCCGGCCGCGCTCACGGCGGCGGCGCGCGCGGCGCTGAAGGCGCTGCCGATCTCGGCGGCGTAACGCTCGGCACCCAGGGTGATGAGATGGAGGCGGAGTCCTGGTCTCCGGCCGATCTCGGCCGCGGTGTCGGCCGCCACGGCCGGGCCCTGTCCGGCCGTGATCCGTGCAGCCTGATGATCCGGGACCGGGCAACCGGGCAGGGAGGCCCGGACAAAAGCCAAGCTGCGCTGGGAGCGGATCACCCCCACGCTGGCAAAAACCGCCACCTCCGGGGGGAGGACGTCCCGGGCGTCCTCCAGGAAGGAGTCGAAGGCGTCGAGATCGAAGATCATCTGGGTCTGCAGGAAGTCGATTCCCGCCCCCACCTTGCGGGCCAGCAGACGGAGCTCGCGCGGACGGTCCGCGAAGGGATTGACCACCGCCCCGCGAAGCAGCTCCTGCGGCAGCGCCCAGTTGGGGATGTCCGCCAGCACGTCGACGACGCTGATGCCGCTGTCCACCATCCCCTCCTTCCGGTCGCCCCGAACCACCAGCACCCCGGCCGCGCCCAGAGCCGCCGCCCCGATCACCTGCTGCTGCAGCCCGAGCAGGTTGCGGTCGCGGCACGAGATGTGGACGATGGGACGCAGGCCGTGCGCCAGGCAGGCCGGAACGGCTGCCAGGGGCGACAGCCTGGGCCTGCCCATGTGGTTGTCCGTAAGCCCCACCACCCCCACCGCCCGCGCCAGTTGGACGAGCGCCTGCCGCACCGGCTCCAGGTGGGCGCGGCGGGGCATGGACAGCTCGGCGGATCTCTCGGCGGCGGGAAACACTCTGGCACCAATATATTGGCCCCACCAGAGATGCGAAATTTCATCCTGATGGCGGATGGCAAACGGACCGGGAGCGAGGCAGAATTCAAGCTGGTCGAGGTGCCCCCTTCGAATTCGGTGTCTGGCCCCATCCGAACTCATATCGTTGGCTGACTCCGCACCCGCAGCCTCCCCCGCGGGTGCCACCGGTGCCACTGCGTCCGGTGCCGGGGTCCCAGTTCTGGAGGTTCGGCACCTCGGCCGCTCGCTCTCCATTGGGGACCAGCGCCTGGAGATCCTCCGGGACATCAACTTCACGATCCCCAAGGGGGAGTTCGTGACCTTGATGGGCCCCTCGGGCAGCGGCAAGAGCACCCTGCTGGGCTGCATCACCGGCCTGGACACCCCCAGCGCCGGGCAGGTGTTCCTCAATGGGACTGACATCTCGTCGATGCGGGAGTCACAGCTGGCTGGGATTCGCAACCGCACCGTGGGCATGGTCTTCCAAGCTTTCAACCTGATCCCCACCCTGACCGCCAGGGAGAACGTTGAAGTGCCCCTCTACGCCGGCAGTTGGAAGGGCTCGCCGGCGGGCAGGTCGGAGGAGCTGCTGGGGCTGGTGGGGCTCTCCCACCGCCTGGAGCACCGTCCCAACCAGCTGTCGGGGGGCGAGCAGCAGCGGGTGGCGATCGCCCGGGCGCTGGCGACCCAGCCGCCGCTGGTGGTCGCCGACGAGCCGACGGGCAACCTCGCCGCGGCTCAGGGCAAGGAGCTGCTGGACCTGCTCTGGGACTTGCGCCAGCGGCTGGGGACGACATTTGTGATCGCTACCCATGACTCGTCCATCACCCCGTACGCGACCAGAATGCTGCAGCTGGCCGACGGGCAGCTGGTGGGCGACCGTCCCGGGTCACGCGCCGGCGTGGCGTGAGAGCCGGGCTCTACCTCCGCTACACCACCCGCTCGCTCCGCCGCGGTGGCCGGCGGACGCTCCTCGCCGCCTTCTGCGTGGGCGTTGGCGTGATGGCGATCGTGGGCCTGCAGCTGGCGGCCGCCATGGTCACGGCCTCACTGACCTCCAACGTGCGCCAGGCCAACGGCGGTGATGTCTCGGTGGTGTCGGTGGCAGTCCCGCTCCCGAAGTCCGAGCTGGCCACCTTCGCCAGGCTCAAGGCGGAGGGCCGGATCACCAACTTCACGGCCGTGCGCGAGTACCAGTCCACCTTGATCCGCGCCAGCGGCCAGGGCGTCCCGGCCGTGATCGACGCCGTCGACCCGGCCAGCTTCCCCCTGGTCGGTTCCCTGCCGCTTCGGTCCGGCGCGCTGGGCAACTTCGACCAGCTCATCAACCGGCCCAACACGATGGTCCTGTCGGGCGGTGTCGCGAGCCTCTTGAAGGCAGCTGTCGGCAGCCAGGTCCGGGTCAACGTCGCGACCGCGAACCACCGCGTCCTCTGGACTGTCGGTGGCATCCTCCAGGGCAGCCCGCCGACCGGGCTCGGCCAGGACGTCCTGGTCTCCAACGCGACCCTGGGGGCGGCGATCTCACCAGCCGCCGCCGTCGAGTACGGCGCCATCTACGTCACCACCAGGAGCGCTGCGGCCGCCAGCCAGGTGGCATCCCAACTGCGCAGCCAGTTGCCCTTGGCCACCGTCTCGACCGTGCGGCAGGCGCTCAACTCCGACCAGCAGGCCAGTCAGCAGCTCACCCAGTTCCTGTCGGTGGCGGGGCTGGCGGCACTGCTGATCGGGGGGATCGGCATCATCAACACGATGCAGGTCGGCCTGGCCCGCCGAAGGCTCGAGATCGCCATGCTCAAGACGACCGGCTACCGGCGCCGCGACCTATATCTGCTCTTCGGTTTGGAGGCCGCCCTGCTGGGCCTGGTTGGCGGAGTCGGGGGAGCGCTGGCGGGGATTGGGCTCTCGGACGGGATAAGGGTCCTGCTCCAGAACGTGGCGGCGATCGACATCAACTTCGTCCTCAGCTGGGAGGTGGTGCTCGCGGGGGTCGGCATCGGAGTCGCCACCACCTGCATCTTCGCCATCCTGCCGATCGTGCGGCTGAGCCGGGTCCGGCCCGCCGCCGTGCTCCGTGACGACCCCGGGGCACCGTCGGTTGGCACGGTCGGCACCACCGTGCTGCTGCTGGCCCTGGTGGGAGTGCTGTTCTGGCTGCTGGCAGCCGCGATTCTGAGCTCGGCTGTGCTCTCCCTCGAGCTGGTGGCAGGGACCGCGATCGCGCTGGCGCTCCTGACCCTGCTCTTCAGCCTTGCCCTCTGGGTGGTGGGACACCTGCCCGTGCCCGAGCGCTTCACCGTCAGTCACGTGGGGCTCGTGACACTGGGGTTGCTGAGCGCGATCGCCATCACCCAGATCCCGAGCCTCCGCGCCGTAGGCGCCCTGCTGATCGCGGTTGCCCTGCTCGGCTACCTGGTGGTCGTGCTGCCCCGACCGGTCCAGTCGACGATCCGGCTGGCGCTTCGAAACGCGGCCCGGCAGAGGGCGAGGACCGCGGGGACGGCGGTGGCCCTCTTCGTGGGCGTCTTCGCGGTGGGATTGATCCTGGTGTTGGGGACCGACATCCGGGCCGACCTCGACAGCATCATCACCCAGGCGACCACCTACAACGTGATCGCGGTGGCCCCCGGCCAGACCCAGCAGCAGTTGCTGCAGGCGGCCCGTCCCCTCCATGCCACGGGCGAGCTCTCCACCGGGGCCGCGGCGACTCAGCCGGTGAGTATCAACGGCAGGCCGTACCTGGAGGTGGTCGGGTCCAACCTCCAGAGTTCGTCGGGCCGGGACTCGATCTTCCTCTTCAGCGGAATTCAGGGGTTCCCCGTCCAGAGCGGTGTCCTGCCCGGAGTCCACATCACCGCGGGGCGCCAGCTGACCGCCGCCGACCAGCAGAGAAACGGCGTGCTGGTGCAGGACAGTCTCCGCAAGAGCCCATTCCATCTGGCGGTGGGCGACACCATCGGGGTGGCCAACCCCCTGGCCAGCCATCCCGTCGTGGTCAGCCTGACCGTGGTCGGCTTCTACAGCCCGGCAACTTCCAACTCCAAGAAGGGGATCTCGATAAGCACGACGGTGGCCCCCATCCTGGCCACTGACGCCACCGCTCAGCTGGTGGGGGGCACCAACCTGGAGCAGGTCCTGGAGTTGAAGTTTCCCCCCAACCGAGCCGACGCCGCGGCCACCCAGCTGCGGGCGGCCGACAAGGGGGCCCAGGTGGGGAGTCTGGCCGAGCTCACCCTCATCATCGCCGGGTTCCTCACCGACG
>JAKAWF010000153.1 GCA_021817025.1 bacterium | reverse complement strand
CAAGGCCGTCGCCGCCAAGCTCAGCCTGGAGGAGTTCACCAAGCCGTACTTGGAGGCTTTTCTGCAGGACCTGGATCGACTCGGCATCGAGCCGGCCGGGTTCCATCCCCGCGCCACCGAGTACATCCCCCAGATGATCGCGCTGGTGCAGCGGCTGATCGACAACGGCCATGCCTACATGACTGAGGGCTCGGTGTACTTCCGGATCAGCTCCTTTCCCACCTATGGACGGCTGTCCCGCCTCGACACCGAGGGCCTGGTCGCGGGTGCCAGCGGACGTATCGACGCCGACGAGTACGAGTCCAAGGAGGCGGTCAGGGACTTCGTGCTCTGGAAGAAGGGGCAAGAGGGCGACCTGGCCGCGTGGCCCTCGCCCTTCGGATGGGGTAGACCGGGGTGGCACATCGAATGCTCGGCCATGTCGATGGACAAGCTGGGGGAGTCGTTCGACCTCCACTGCGGTGGGGTCGACAACAAGTTTCCCCATCACGAGAACGAGATCGCCCAGTCTGAGGCCGCCACCGGCAAGGGTTTCGTGAAGTACTGGTTCCATCCCGAGCATCTCGTGGTGGCGGGCGGCAAGATGGCCAAATCACTGGGCAACTTCGTGACCCTCTCGGCGCTGATGGAGCGTGGTCATGATCCCCTGGCGGTCCGCTACCTGCTCCTGACCGGGGCCCACTACCGGCATCGCCTGCAGTTCCAGGAGGAATGGCTCACCCCGGCTGAGAAGGATGTCGAGCGCTTGGTCAACTTCTGGCGGCGATGCCAGGAGGGGTTGTCCGACACGCTCCCGGGTCGGCACACCGAGGATCCCCTGGCGGTGCAGGCGAAGCGGGCGCTGGGCCTGTTCGAAGCCGCTCTGGACGATGACCTGAACCTGCCCGATGGCATGGCCGTCATCTTCGACCTACTGAGGGACGGGAACCGGCTCCTGGACCTCGGTCAAGCGGGTGGACAAGGATGCCGGGCGGCGCTGGAGGTGCTCCGGTCGGTCGACAGCCGTCTTGGGGTGATCCAGCGCCGGGCGGCGGTGGAGGAGCGGTTGACGGAGGCGGAGTCCCAGCTGTTGGCGAACCGTGCCCAGGCCCGCCGCGATCACGACTTCGCACGATCGGACCAGCTGCGCGATCAGCTGCTGGAGCGAGGGATCCAGGTGGAGGACACCAAGGACGGAAGTCGCTGGCATCGCATCTGATGCCGGAGGTCCTCTACGGACGCAATCCGGTCTTGGAGGCTCTGCGGGCTGGGAGACGTCTGCGGCGGCTCCTGCTGGCTCAGGAACTCTCGCGGGATTCGCGGGTGGCCGAGATTGTCGGCGCCGCCCGGGCCGCGGGTATCTTCCCCGAGATAGTGCCAAGGTCGCAGCTGGGTGATGTTGCCCACACCGAGCACCACCAGGGCATCGCCGCCTACTTTGACATCCGCCAGCTCCCCGGGATGGAGTTCCTGCGTCGGCTGGTGGGGGAAGCCTCGCCCGGCTGGCCGCCCCTGGTGCTCTGCCTGGATGGGGTCCAGGACCCGCAGAACTTGGGGGCGTTGGCCCGGACCGCTGAGGCCCTGGGAGTACACGCGATGGTGCTCCCGAAGCACCGCACGGCGCCCGCGTCCGCGGCTGCCGTGAAGGCGAGTGCCGGCGCCTTGGAGCATCTCCAGTTGGTTCGGGTTGTCAACCTGGCCCAGACGCTGCAGGAGCTGAGCGATGCTGGGCTGGTGGTGATAGGGCTTGACCAGGGGGGCAGTGTTCAGAGTGACCTCGTCGATCTGCGCCAACCTCTGGCCATCGTGGTGGGATCCGAGGGGGAGGGGTTGCGCCAGCTCACCAGGAGGCGCTGCCAGCAGTTGGTGTCGATCCCGATGGGGGGTATGGTGGCCTCGCTCAATGCGGCGGTGGCTGGCTCAATCCTGCTTTATGAGGTGGCCAGACAGCGCGACTTCGCTTTCCCAACCAGCTGATGTCAGAGCGGGGGGCGTCGATTTCTATACTGCCTGTGTCTGGCCGACGTAGCTCAGTGGTAGAGCAGCTGTTTTGTAAACAGCTGGCCGTCAGTTCGAATCTGACCGTCGGCTCCCAAATCTGATCTCAGGCGGTTGCAGACGGTTGAAGTCACTTGCAGCCCGGTTGCAGTCAAAGTTGCAGTCAGAACCGATGTGCGTCTCTGATCTCGATTTGTTGCTGTCAAACCTCGGGCCGTTGCTGTCACTGGCGCATGGGGTCGGCCCTTCCGAGGGCACCGCATGGGGTCCGTACGCCGCCAGGTGGGCTGCCTGAACTGGAGCATGGGCCAATTCCCTTGACGTGGGCTCTAGGAGCCGCTAGCGGGACCTTCCTGGCTAGCGCATTTGGGGGCTGGCCCTGGGCGCTGAGGGACTCCCAAGGTGGGCGTCTGGATAAGGGGTTTGTGGGATTCAGGGACTTGCAATTTTGGGCGCGATAGTGTATTACCTAGATATCGCCTCCATCATCGGCAAGAAGCAGGACGGGCGGACCTACTACTACCTGGCCGAGTCGGCCCGGGTGAACGGCAAACCCCGGATCGTCTCCCAGCGCTACCTCGGCAGTGCCGAGGCGGTGATGGCCCGTCTGGGGGAGGCTGGCCCGGGCGAGCCCGACCGCAGCCGTCACCTCGGCTTCGGCGACATCGCGGCGGCTTGGTCGATAATCGAACGCCTCCGGATCGTCGAGATCGTCGACGGAGTGGTGGGCGCCCGGCGCAGTGATGCGGCCGCCTCGGTTGGCACCTACATTGCCCTGGCGGTCTTGAACCGGGTGGTTGCCCCGCGCTCCAAGTTGGCCTTCTCGGAGTGGTGGGATACCCAGGCCGGGAACCGCCTGTGCCGCCTTCCCGCTGGCGCCCTCGACCACCGGCGTTTCTGGGATGCGATGGACGCGGTCTTGCCCGAGCAGTTGGTCGAGATCGAGCGGCGCGTAGTCGCCCACCTCATAGGTGAGTTCGCCGTCGACTGCTCCGGACTGGTGCTCGACATGACGAACTTCGCCACGTATATCGACTCCGGCAACGGCCGCGCTCCCATTGCCCAGCGGGGTCATGCCAAGCAGAAGCGGGCCGACCTGCGCCTGGTCGGCCTGGGGCTGGTCGTCTCGACTGACGGAGGGATTCCCCTGGTCTCCCACGCCTATGCCGGCGACCGCCCCGATGTCACCCAGTTCCCGCTCATGGTGGACGAGTTGTGCCAGCGCTTCCGGACCGTCGGTGGTGAGGACGCTGGGCTCACCCTGGTCTATGACGCCGGCCAGGACTCCGAGGCGAACCAGGCCCGCATCGAGCAAAGCCCTCTGCACTTCGTCGGCTCGCTACCTCCCTCCGAGCACCCCGCGCTGCTGGCGGTGCCCCAGAGCCGCTACGCGGTAGTTGACGAGGTGGCCTTCCCGGGTCTGACCGCCTTCGAGACCCGGGCGAGCGCGCTGGGAGCCGAATACCGGGTGGTCGTCACCCACTCCCAGACCTTGCATGACAAACAGGTCCGGGGCTTGGCCCAAACCCTGGCCAAGGCCACCCGCCAACTGGCCGAGACCGCCGCCCGCCTGGAGCGGGGCAGGACTCGCAAGGACCGGACCGGCGTCGAGGCCGAGGTCACGAAGATCTTGCAGCCGCAGTGGTGCGAGCGGGTGATCACCTGGGCGCTCGATGGCGACGCCCCAGCGAGCTTCCGGCTCACCTTCAGCGTTGACACCAAGGCGCGCCAGGCACTTGGGGACGAGCTGTTTGGCAAGCGGGTGCTCTTCACCGACCGGGACGAGTGGCCGATCCGGGCGGTCGTGGCCGCCTACCGCTCCCAATCCCGTGTGGAGGCCGACTTCCGTCAGATGAAGGATCCCAAAGTGGTGACCTTCTCCCCAATGTTCCACTGGACCGACCAGAAGATCCGGGTCCACGTCGCGTACTACGTGCTGGCTCTGGCGGTGGCTCGGCTCATGGCCCGCGAGACCCAGCGAGCTGGGATCGCCATGAGTGTCAGGGAACTGTTATCCAAGCTGAGCGGGATCGAGGAGACAGTCCTGCTCTACAAAGGAGCCCGGGGCCGACCCCGGGCCCGACACATGCTCACCGAGATGGACCCTGCCCAGGCTCGTCTCTACCACCTGTTCGGCCTCGAGGCCTACGTCCCGCGGCGGTAGCCGCCTAGGTAATACACAGCCCTACCGACAAAACGGCTTGTTTGCTGGGTTTACCTAGACTCACCACCAACTAGCCAGGAAGGTCCCGCTAGGGCTTCGCTGGCAGGACGTGGCCGATGGTGAGTTGCACGTCACCAGAGCCTTCCAGCGCCTCGGTGGGGAGTACCAGCTAGTGGAGGTCAAGAGCCGCACCAGCAGGCGGACGGTGCCTCTGACAGCGGACTCAGCAGACGCTCTCGCCCAAGAGCGCCAGAGTCAACTAGAGGCTCGGCTGGCCGCCGGGAGCAGGTGGCGCGAGTCAATCCCTGCCCTGGTGTTCACCACGGCCACCGGAGCACCTCGCAGCGGGAGCGCGATCACTCACCAGTTCGCCGACGCGCTCTCAGCCGCCGGACTCCCCCCGATGCACTGGCACCACCTGCGCCATGCCTTCGCCGGGCTCATGCTGGCCTCGGGGTCCGACTTGAGCACGGTCAGCTCCCTGCTGGGCCACACCTCGGTCAACCTCACCGCCAGCACCTACGCCGGAGTCATGCCGAGCCTCAAGAGGCATGCGGCCGACCGCCTGGGAGCCTTGCTCCAGCGGCCCACTTAACGCCTCGGCTATCCTGCTATAGGTGACGCCTGCAGAGGGCTCCAGGCCCGACTACACGTTCCACGCCCGTGATCGCATGAGGCAGCGCCAGATATCGGAGGGCGAGGTGGAGACGGTGCTTTCCGACTACCATACGAGCTACCGTGACCGGGAAGGTAACCTGATCGTGATAGGGCATCCCGGCGGCCGTCGTGTAAAAGTGGTAGTCGCCAAGGATTCGAACCCGCCCCGGATCATCACGGTGGCGGACTGAGGGCCATATGCCATGCACCTAGCGCACGATCGAGAAGCTAATGCGATCTACATCACCCTAAGGAAGGGCACCTACGCATACGGAGAGGATCTCGACTCGGAGCGGCGGATCGACTATGACTCCTCTGGTGAGCCCTTGGGGATCGAACTCTTAAATGTGAGCCAGGGCGTAGAACTAGACGACCTCCCAGAGAGTGAGGAGGTCGGGCGGCTGCTCGCGGCTCACGATATCCCCGTCTTCGCCTGAGCCCGGGCCAGCCGACCTCCTGGGAAGGCTGCTGGAGCGGACCGTCTGAGGGTGGCTCAGGCTGTGGATAACTGCGAGGCTGCAGTCAAGGTTGCAGTCAGTTGACTTCACGCTGCCAGTAAGTTGATCTCAGAACCACCTATTTTGTAAACAGCTGGCCGTCAGTTCGAATCTGACCGTCGGCTCCACTTTTTGAGATCAGATGCGCTCCCATTTCAGGGCCGTGGATGTCGTGGCGGTGTCGTTGACCCCAGTCTTGACCCCAGTTCTGCACGAGTCTCCTGAAGTTGGCGCCGTGGCCAGTATGGCGTCAATCCTGGCGGCTGCCTCGCGCTGCAGGCCGGGCAGCACGCTGGCGTAGGTGTCAGCCGTGAGCCCAATCTGGCTGTGCCCCAGCATGGTGCTCACTGCCTTCAGGTCGACGCCGCCGGCCAGCATGAGGGTGGCCGCCGAGTGGCGAAGCGTGTGGAACGTGCGCTGGCGCACGCCGGCCTCCGCCAGCAGGCGGTGAAAGGTGTGAGTGACGGCAGTCCCGCAGCGTGGTCGGCCCAGTGCGGTGGTGAAGACGAGACCGGGGATCTCCTCCTCCCAAAGCGGTCCGGCCAACTTGCGGGGCTCATCCTGGACAGAGCGCTGCCGCAGCAGCGCCGAGTGAACCATGCACGGCATCGGCAGGGTACGCCGACTCCTGGAGGTCTTGGGGTCCACCAGCTGGCTTCGGCCGTCAACCCGCTGGAGTGCCCGCTGCACCTTCAGGGTTCTGCGCTCCAGATCGACGTCCTGGCACCCAAGACCGAGGATCTCGCCCTGGCGCAGTCCCATCCCCACTGCGATCGCCACCACGGCCAGCAGGTCGAACCTTGGCGCGCATCCGAGGATCAAGGAGCACTCCTCAGGCGTGACCGGCTCGATGAGGCGCTGCGGGGGTCTGGGCGGGCGAGCCAGGCTGGCCACGTTCCTGGGCACCAGCTCTTGGCGCACGGCCTCGTTGAGGGCCGAGCGCAGAACTGCCCGGATATGACCGACGCTGCGCGGGGCCAGCCCGTTCTCTGAGAGCCGCCTCAGCATTCCTTGGACCTGGGCCACTGTCAGGCGATCCAGGCGGACGGAGCCCATCTCGGGCCGCAGGTGGCGTCGGACGACCATTTCGTAGAGGCTGACGGTCGCCGGGCGGAGCGATGACCGTTGGCCGCCGGGCCATTCCTGGAGGTAGTGGCCCAAGGTCTGGCTGGATTCGGCGGCGGACAGCCCAGACCGGAGTTTCTGGGCTGTGAGGCGGAGTCGGTGCAGAACCTCTGCTCGCGTGCGCCCGGAACAACTCCTCCTGACCATCCGGTCGTCCACTACCAGGGCCAGCCTGCCCTCCCAGCGGCCGTCAGCTCGCCGTCGCACAGTGCCCTCGCCGTTGCCGCGCCTATTCACGGGGTCTGCACCCGAGGCGATCGATGCGAGGCGGGCAGAGAGGGGAATGCGGAGGGAAGATAGCGACCCGGGCACACGAAGACGGGCGAATCACCTCAGCGGCTGCCTTCGCCGCCCGCGCCGGCCAGGTTGGGTGCGCTCCCGACAGACTTTCCGACCGCACCATCACAGAGGATGTCCGGCGAGGCTGCCGAGATGGGGCGCCCGCGCTGCGCCGACAGGTTTGAGGGACCGAGAGACCTCCTGAGCGCGGACAGTTCTCATCCGAGATCAGCTCGAGATGGGGCGCACGTATTTTGACCCCACGGTGTTACAGGCACTCGTGGGGTCCACGTGGCCATGGGCGGGGCGCGCCCCGCGCGCCGGGCGGCCAGTACCCTGGGCCTGGTCCCGGCTCGTCCGAGCGGCACCGCCCTGCGACTGTCCTGCCGCCGCGCTCATGCTCGACCTCATCCTGCGCCCGATGGCAGGTGCCGCCCAGGCGATTCAAGGACGCCTGAGTGGTGTCTTGAGCCGCCTTGGCGCCACCGACACGTGGCGGGCTACCGGTGCTTCGAGCTGAGCGCGGTGCAGGCACTATCGGCCGTTCGCCGCATTCCCGGGGCGGGGCCCACGGGTCCCGGAGTCGGGAGCCCTTGCCGGCCGCTGTTTCCGCTGTACGGGATAACCGCGGCCAGATAGCCATCGTTGGGTAGGGGTATGAGACCTCTTCCGGCGGCCGTGGTCGCGACCGCCCTGGGATGCTTCGTAGTAGGCGCACTGACCGCTTGTGCTGGAGTGGCATCGCAGCGTGCGGGGTCGAGTGGATCTGCATTCCAGATCTCCTTGCCAACCGTCCGGACCCCACCTGATCGCGGCACGCCCGTGGGCGCTGCCCTGGTCACTGCTCAACGTGGCTTCGTGGCATCGAACATTGGGTATCCGACCTCGGCGTCCGGTGGCGTGGTTATGGCTGGGTCGGCCATGATCTCCCTGACGGGGGACTC
>JAKAWF010000152.1 GCA_021817025.1 bacterium | reverse complement strand
GGTCGGATGTGCTATGGGCGGCCTCGCAGGGGCCCTGTTGGTCTTCTACCTCACCGCCTGGAATCCCGCCGCCTTCCTGGCGGAGGAGTCGTTCATCCTCATGGCCGCGATCGTGATCGGCGGCCCCGGCAACTACTGGGGAGCGGTCCTTGGCACCTTCGTGTTCGTGGAGTTTCTGACCGAGATTGCGCGCTACTTCCCCAACATCGGCAACGGCGACTTGGTCGGTGCCGGGCGCGCGATCTTCATTGGCATTGTCCTTATCGTGGTGGTCCGGTTCCGTCCCGAAGGCTTGGTGCCCGAGCGTTGGCTGCATTGGTATGGGAAGCCCGGGAAAGGCGGCTCCACTGGCCGGAGCTCAGCTGGGGATCTCGGCTTCAGGCGCTGGTGGTCGTGGCGACCGGGCGCGGGAGCGACCGGGAGGTCCGGGACCGATGCTTGAAATCTCCGAGATTGAGTTTTCCTACGGCGGCAGCAAGGCAGTGGCGGGCTGCTCCTTTACTGTTGCTGACGGGTTGGCCACGGGCCTCATCGGGCCAAACGGCGCTGGCAAAACGACCCTGATGGAGGTGATCGCCGGGGGCCTGGCCCCGGACCGCGGGCGGATCGTATTCAATGGTGTGGAATTGCAGGGCCGCGGCCGCGAGGCAGTCGCTCGCGCGGGCATCATTCGTACGTTCCAAGAGACTCGCGCGTTAGCCCGCCTACCGGTGCTGGAAAATGTGGTGGTCGCCGCTCCCGGACAGCTTGGTGAGACCCTGTTTGCCAGCCTGTTCCTGCGCAGACTATTGGCGGCCCCAGAGCGGGAGCTGCGCGCCCGCGCGCGCGAGTTGCTGGAGTGGGTCGGACTCGGCAGACTGCAGCACGAGCCCGCTGGAAGTCTCTCCGGAGGGCAGCGACGCCTGCTGGAGATCGCGCGGGCGCTGATGGCGCAACCCAAGCTGCTCCTCCTCGATGAACCCAGTGCCGGCGTCTTTCCCACGATCCGCCAGTTGATCGCGGAGCGCATTCGCGCCATTGTGGCGCAGGGGATCCCGGTGCTGGTGATCGCTCACAACATGGCCTTCCTGAGCGAGGTCGCCGACGATGTGGTGGTGATGGCCGAGGGCCGCGTTTTGGCCAGAGGCGCACTGGAAGATGTCCGGAAGGACCAGCAAGTTGTGGCTGCCTACCTCGGCGGTGGACAGATGCGGGGGACCTCATGAGCGCGGTAGAGGTGGCGACGGTGGATTTGCAGGCTTCCGACATCAGCGCCGGGTATGGGGGGCCGCCCATTCTTGACGGGGTGGGGGTACAGGTGACGAGGGGCCAGGTGTCGGTTGTCCTTGGTCCCAATGGGGCGGGCAAGTCGACCCTGGCCAAAGCCATCATGGGACTGATTCCCACATTGAGGGGGGAGATCACCCTCCAGGGCCGGGTGATCGCTGGTTTGCCGCCCCACCGCCGGGTGCGCCAGGGGCTGGGCTACCTGCCCCAGCTGGCCAATGTCTTCGATGAGTTGACCGCGCTGGAGAACCTGCATATGGGAGCGTTCAGCTTCAAGGGAGATGTAACTGAGCGCTTGGAGCGTGTGTTTGACCTTTTCCCGGACTTGGCTGGAGACCGGCGTAAGAAGGCGGGCCAGCTGTCTGGGGGACAGCAACGGATGCTGGCACTGGCCCGTCTGCTGATGACCGACCCCGTGGTGGCGATTCTGGACGAACCCACCGCCGGCCTGTCTCCGATATATGGGGATCGAGTGTGGGAGCAGATCGTCGCCGTAGCCAAATCAGGAGTGGGCCTCCTGATCGTCGAGCAGAATGCTCAGGTCGCCCTTGAGCATGCCGACTACGCCTATTTCCTGGCTGATGGCAAGAATGTGCTGTCTGGGCCTGTCCCCGAGCTGGCAGGGAGCCCTGAGATCGAGGCAATTTTGGTCGGCTGAGACCGCTGTCGCGGACGTGGCCGAGTCGAGTTCATTGACTGTTGCTTGAGGAGAGCGTGCCCATGGGAGTCACGGAGGAGGTTGCCAGGTTCACCAGTGAGCTGACGTGGGAGGTGCTGCCTCCGAAGGTTGTCGAGATCGCTCAGGACCACATCTCGGATGCCTGGGGCGTGACGCTTGCTGGGAGCGGGCAGGACTCGGCGCAGATCTTAC
Source organism: bacterium (assembly GCA_021817025.1). Next base: position 5,585 of record JAKAWF010000152.1, on the reverse strand, counting down.
GGCAGGTGCTGGAGGTGGGCGGCACCGGCGCGGTCCCCGTCGTGGGCACCGATCGTCGCGCCTCGGCCTTGGTAGCCGCGCTTCTGAATGGGACGGCAGGGCACGCGCTTGATTACGACGACACTCAGCTTTCGACATCGCCTGAGGCCGTCTATGGGCTCCTCACCCACCCCTCGGTGCCGGTCCTCTCGGCCGCGTCCGCGCTGGCCTGCGAACGGCCCACCACGGGCCGTGCGCTGGTGGTGGCGTACGTCGCCGGGGTGGAGGTGGCGTGCCGGGTGGCAGACGCGATGGATAGTCGCCACTATCAAGACGGATTCCACAGCACAGGTACCGCTGGCGCCATCGGGGCGGCTGCGGCAGCGGCGAAGATCCTTGGGCTTGGGCCCGACGTGACCGCCACGGCGCTGGGGATAGCCGCCTCCCAGAGTGCCGGCTTACGCGAGAACTTTGGCACCATGACTAAGCCCCTGCACGCCGGTCGGGCGGCTCAAAGCGGCGTCCTGGCCGCCCTCCTCGCGGAGGCGGGCTTTACGGCGAGCCGAGCGATCCTGGAGGCTCCGCGCGGCTTCCTCAACGCGGCGGCGGGCGGGTTTGACAGCACCAAGCTGGCCGGGTGTCTTGGCTCTCCTTTCTTTCTCGAGACCCCGGGAGTGTCCATCAAACCGTATCCCTCCGGCTCGCTGTCCCATCCCGCCCAAGACCTGATCCTGAGCATAGTGGCCAGGGAGAACCTCGCACCAGAGCAGATAGAAAGAGTCGAGGTGGGCACTAATTCGAACGTCTTGAACGCCCTGATCCACCATCGCCCCACCACTGGCCTGGAAGGCAAGTTCAGCTTGGAGTACTGCATGGCGACCGGAGTGGTCCGTCGCCGTGCCGGGCTATCCGACTTCACGGATGAGGCGGTCCAGGATCCGGAGTTGCAAGCTTTCCTCCCGAAGGTGGACGTGGTGGTGGACCAAGATTTGGAGGCCCTGGGGTTCCAGCACGTGCGGAGTCGGGTGACCGTCAACTGCACGGATGGACGCATCTTCCAAGGCACGGCGGACTGGGCACGCGGGTATCCCCAGAAACCGCTCACGGCGGAGGAGCTGGAAGAGAAGTTTGTGGATTGCGCGGGGGTGGTGTTTCCTCCCGACCGTGCCCGGGGGCTTTGGCATACCGTGTCCCGGGTCGGCACAGCGGAGTTGGTCGGCACTGTTATGGAGGAGTTGGCGTCTTGAGTGCTGTGGTGGCGCGCGTGGAGGGTTCGCCGGAGGGCGGGAGCGGAGACTCGGTTTTGGACGACTTGGTAGCCCTGACACGATCCATCACCTATGAGCGGATGACTGAGGAGGAGCGCCACGGAGTCAAGCGCGTGCTTTTGGACGCGCTCGGATGCGCGTTAGGCGCTGTGGACGCGAAGGCGGTTCAGATTGCGCGAAACATTGCCGCCAGCGCTGCTGTGGTCGATGGTTGCACCCTGATCGGCGACCCGCGGCGCCCGCACGGCGACTTCGCGGCCTTTGCCAACGGTGTGATGGTGCGGTACCTGGACTTCAACGACACGTATGCGAGTCCGCAGGGGGTCGGCCACCCCAGCGACTACATACCGGCTGTGCTCGCGGCGGCCGAGGAGGCGGGGTCGAGCATGCCTCAGGTTGTTCAAGGGATTGCCATCGCCTACGAGGTCTTCGCTCGCTTCAGCGATGCGGCCCGGCTGGGGGTCGAGGGCTGGGACCATGTTTTAGCTGGAGACCTCGCCAGCGCGCTGGCGGCGGCCGTCCTGTGGGAGCTGGATGACGACCAGCTACGTCATGCCGCGAGCTTGTCCCTGACGCCGAACTTTGGCCTGCAGGCGACCCGTCTGGGGGAGCTCTCGATGTGGAAGGGCTGTGCCAGCGCGAACGCCTGCCGCAACGGGCTATTTGCTGCGCGCCTAGCCAGAGAGGGCCTATCGGGCCCACCGGCGCCTTTCCTGGGACGCGGTGGGATGGAAGCGGTTCTCGGCAAGGAGGTGCTCCGCGACCCGCTCGCCCGTGGCGACGCGCCGCTGGCCGTTGGGTGTAGCAACATCAAGCACTACCCGGCTGGATACTTCTCGCAGGGGGCGATCGAACTGGCCCGTGAGCTCGGCTCCCGCCTCACGTCGCATGAGGACATCGCGGAGGTGGATGTCGGGACCTTCGCATTCGGGCTCCGGGTCATGGCCGGAGACCAGGCGAAGTGGCGGCCAGCGACGAGAGAGTCTGCCGACCACAGCATCCCGTACGTGGTGGCGAGCGCGCTGGTCCACGGTGATCTGAGAGTTGAGCACTTCACGCCGGAGGCGCTCGCGGACCCGGCCGTGGCGCGGATACTGGAGCACCTCCGTGTCCACGAGGATCCGGAGTGTGCTGCCGCCTGGCCTCAGGAGGTGATGACTCGGATCCGTGTCACCACGTCATCGGGTGCGGTTGAGGAAGGCGCGATTCGGGCCTACCGAGGGCATGCTACAAACCCCATGAGCGACCGCGAGATCGAGCAGAAGGTGACCAACCTAGCCGCCGGCAGGCTTTCGGCTGGTCAGCTTGAGCGGCTCTTCAGTGCGATCTGGAAACTAGAAGAGATGCCTGGAGTCGAGGCCGTTCTGAAGTTGACTCATTTGGCTTGAGACGAGCGGGCCTTGCGAAGGCCGGCCACGGGCAGAACGTCTCCCTCCGGGAGGTCGTCACCTAGATACTTGGCGACCACCGCCAAGGCGCTCGAGACATGGACTTGAATAAGCTCGGTGGCGCGATCGGCGTCGCGATCCTGGATCGCCTCAACCAGTCCCGCATGCTCATGGGTCACCTGGTGGTGACGCTCTGACTTGCCCAAGGTCAACTCACGATAGCGCTGGGCCTGAGCCCAGACCTGCTCTAGGACCAGAGACAGGATGCTACTGTGAGCACTTTCGTAGAGGGCGTTATGGAAGGCCATGGAGGCTTTGACAACCTTTCCCAGGGCTCCGCTGGCAGCAGCAGACTCCTGAGTGTGAACAGCCTTGCGCAGGCGGGTCAGGTCCTCCGGGGTGGCGCGGCTGACAGCCAACTCGACCGCGACGGTTTCCAGCAGTTCCCGGAGGCGGTAAACATCCCGCGCATGACTGAGGGACAGGGACGACACCCACAGCCCCTTGCCCGAGCTGCCTTCGGTCAGGCCCTCCAGCAGCAGTCGGCGCAGGGCGTCCCGCACCGGCATGCGGCTGACCCCGAGCTCCTGGGCGAGCGCCGCCTCTGACAACCGATGGCCTGGCGGGTAGGTATGGGAGACAATCCGCTCGCGGATCAGTTCGTACACCTGGTCCTGCAGGTAGCTCCTACTGATAGCGGCCACGCCATTCTCCTCGCTTGGTCGAGACTACCGCATACGGTATCCGCACCGGTGCCTCTAACGCCAGTCCCGGGCGGGAGCGGGAGGCGGTGGTGATGGGCGCTACCCCTTCAGCCCTACGCCTGGATGAGGTAGCTGGATCGGTGACCATCTGCTGGCGCGGCAGCATATGGGACCACGAGCGGCCGGCGCAATCACCGCGTGCTGGTCCCAGCCAGCAGCGCGGTCTCGCCGACCCGGCGGACTGTCGGTGCCAGTCACTGCGCCACTTGCTGCTGGGCCCTCAGCACCCTGCCCAGGCACGCCACGAGGCTTGGCCCGCACGCCGTTGATGGTTTCGACTCCAAGGTGGAGTCCCATCGCCGCCTGCCACTGCAGAACCGTGCCCCAGCTGCCGGGAGGCATGAGCCGCCCGCCAGCTACGAACAGGCCAACCGTCAGGCGGTGACCGCTTCCAGTAGTCCCGCTGCGGAGATCAACAGACTGTGACCCAGCATGGCGCTCAGCTCCGGCGCAAATCGACACGCTTGGTCCGAGCTGGTCAGTTCCACAAAGATGCTCACCCAAAGTGCAAGGGGCGACGAGGGGCTGGCCCGAATGGGCGTGCTCCGAGCTGGTCGCACACGAGTAGGGCCCACACCGCCGCCCGCAAGGACCAGGCTGGCGCCCACCCGCGGCACTGGGCTTGAGCCGCTGCCGACCCGGAGCATGGCGCTCAGGGGAGACTCGTTTCGTTGGAAGGTCGACAGGGGCCCTAAGGTGCGGGCGGAGCCGCGACGCGGCCCCCGGCGCGGGACTCGCCGTCACGCATCCGCCCCCTCACCCCGCCTGCTCCAACGCCCTGCGGGTGAGCACCTGCGCCAGATGGAGCCGGAACTCGGGGCTGGCGTGCACGTCGCCGCTGGGGCGGAGCCCGTCACTCGCCCGCTCCGCCGCCTCAGCCGGCGTCGCTCCGGACCTCAGCGCCTCCTCCACCGCATGGGCGCGCACCGCGGTCGGTCCCGCGTGGGTGATGCCCACCCGCCAGCCGTCCTCGAGACGCTGGACCCCCACCGCCACGATCGCCCAATCGAAGAGCCGACGGCGGAACTTGAGGTACCGGTGGGCGCCGGTCGCCACCGGGAAGACCACCTCCATCACCAGCTCGTCGGGCTCCAGCGCGGTTGTGAAGAGGTGCTGGAAGAAGTCTCGGGCGGGGATCCGCCGGCGGTCGGTGACGATCTCCGCGTCGAGCATGAGCGCCAGGGTCGGATAGTCGCCGGCGGCATCGGCGTGGGCCATGACCCCTCCGATCGTGCCTCGGGTACGCACCTGCGGATCCCCCACCTCCCTGGCCATCTCGGCCAGGAGCGGCAGGCTGGAGCGCAGCGCTTCGGATCGGACCAGGGTGGAGTGGCGGGTGAGGGCGCCAATCCGCACCCTCCCCCCCTCGACCGTGACGTAGTCGAGGTCGCGGATGCCGTTGAGGTCGACCAGGTGGCCGGGCTGGGCCAGCCGCAGGCGCATCATCGGGAGCAGGCTCTGGCCCCCGGCGATCACCTTGGCGTCCGGACCCGCCGCCCGGAGCTGGTCAACCGCCTCCGCCACAGAGGACGCCCTTGAATACTCGAAGGCAGCTGGGATCATGACTCCGCCTCCTGAATCAGCTTCCAGATCCGGTCCGGGCTGGCCGGCATGTCCACGTGATGGATCCCGAGCGGGCTCAGGGCGTCTGAGATCGCATTGATGACCGCGGCAGAGGAGGCGATCGTGCCCGCCTCGCCGATGCCCTTCACGCCCAGGGGGTTGGTGGGGCTCGGGGTCACGGTCCGGTCCATGGTCAGCGCGGGAATCTCGTTCATGGTCGGCACCAGGTAGTCGGTCAGGGTGCCGGTGAGGAGCTGGCCCGAGTCCTGGTCGTAGGCCACCTCCTCGTAGAGCGCCTGGCCCATCCCCTGGGCGATGCCGCCGTGGAGCTGACCCTCGACGATCATGGGGTTGATCACGTTTCCGCAGTCGTCCACGGCCACGTAGCTCAGCACCTGCACCGCGCCCGTGTCCCGGTCCACCTCCACCACGCAGATGTGGGCGCCGAAGGGCCACACCCAGTTGGGTGGGTCGAAGTAGCTGGTCGCCTCCAGCCCGTGCTCCATCCCCTCGGGAAGCTTGCCGCCGTAGGCCGCCAGTGCCACCTCCTCGATCGTCTTGTGGGCTGAGGGGTCGCCCTTGACTGAGAACGTCCCCTGCTCAAAGATGAGATCGTCCAGATC
>JAKAWF010000151.1:3569-7811 GCA_021817025.1 bacterium | reverse complement strand
CCTGCCACCAGGTGTGCCGGACGATGTCATAGAGGAGGGAGGTCGACTGGACCCCCGCCTCCGACACCAGGCGTCCGGTCAGCCGGTGGAGGAGGAACTCCTCGACCAGGCAGTAGTGGGCGGCACGCCGGAAGAGCTCGGGGTCGTTCCGTCGCCACCACAAGAGCTTGCAGGCGGGCCAGGAGGGGACCACGGCCGGGACCCCGGTGACGGCATACACGGTGGACCGCTCGAACCGCTCCCCCAGTTGGCGCGCCTCGGCCACGGCGCGATTGTCCAGCCAGACGATGGCGGGCCCGAGGGGAGTCCCCTCGGACGCCAGCGGAATCAGCGTCTCGCCCTGGCTGGAAACCGCCATCGCGGCCACCTCGGAGGCGCGGGCACCGGCCTGCTGCAGCGTCCTGCTCACCCCGGCTGCCAGCGAACTCCAGTACAGCTCGGGGTCCAGCTCGGCCCGGTCGGGAGCGGGCGTGAGCAGGGTGTACTGCTCGACCGCAGTGGCCAGCTCCGTGCCGGTGTGGTCGAACAGACCGACCTTGAGCGAGGTGGTGCCCGCATCGACGCCGAGCAGCAGGGTCATCAGGCGGGCGCTGCCTCGAGCCCGAGATGATGGCGCGCGGCCGCCTCCTCGGGAGCCACTCCCTCCTTCACGACCGCCAGCAGTGCCTCCAGGAAGCTCTCGGGGTCGCGGGCCTGGATCACATTCCGGCCGAAGACCACCCCGCGGGCCCCGGAGCCGATCGCCTCGGCAGCCAGCTGCAGGGCGTCGCGCTCATGGGGCAACTTGCGCGATCCGAGGGCCAGCACCGGCACCGGCAGGGAGTCCACGATCTCGGCAAAGCGCTCTCCGGTGTAGAAGGTCTTGACCAGGTCCACCCCCAACTCGCTGACGATCCGGCATCCCACCGCGATCTGCTCGTGGCGCTCTTCGGGAGGGAGGTCCTCGTGACCGGCGGGGTAGACCTCGCCGACCAGCGGGATCCCGGCGGCGCGCTTCTCACTGACCGCGCGCGCGACCACCTCGACGTTCTCCGCATCCACCGCCTCGGAGCCGGTCTTGATCGACATTCCCACCAGAACGATGTCCGCTCCCAGCGCCGCCGCCTCAGCCGCGGACAGCACCGGCACGCTCCTGCTCTCCCGATACTGCCACTGGGTCGCGTACTGGGTGCCCCAGTTCAGTCGAACGATCATGGCCGGTGCCCCGCGGTGGGCGAAGGCCCGGCGGGTGTGGCGGGCCATGCCGGGGCTGAGCAGCAGGGCGTCGGCCGCACCCAGCCTCTGGGCCACGGCCGGGAGGTCGTTGAAGCCGGGGAGCGGGCCGTTGTAGAGGCCGTGGTCGAGGGCCACGACCACGGCGTTGCCGCCTTCGCCGAACAGCCGCGCCAGTCTGATCTCCTCGCCCGTGGTCATGATGGTTCCCTCCATTTCGGGAGTCGTCTGCAGGCCTGGTTCAGACCCTGCCCAATGGCGCGAAGCGGTGTCCGTCGAGTTCGCCATCGGGGAGCTTCGGAAACCTTATGTTCATGATGGCCACCAGCTGACGTCGACAACTTCGCTTCGGCCATGATACACAGGCGACCCCGGCAGCTCAACCATAGGAATGAGCCAAGGAAATCACCCGCTTGACATTCTGAAGAGGCGCAGATAGCATCTGCGTGATTTGTGGTCAGACGTTCTGGACACTTCGGTATGCGCTGATGAGGCGAGGGTGAACCCAGTGGCCGGTGCCTTGATCTTGGCGGTGCGGTTGCTCACCCAGGCGCAGGAGGATGGGGGCCGGGCCGGCGGCTGGCGGAGGCTGAGCGGATGGCCGGCCTGATTCCCGCGCAGGCGCGCAGGAACAACATCGCCCAGCTGCTGCTAGAGCGTGACAGCGTCAGCGTGGCCGAGCTGACGGCTCGGTTCGGCGTCACCGACACCTCCATCCGCCACGATCTGACCGTCCTGCAGAAGGCGGGCAAGCTCCGGCGCGTCCACGGCGGGGCGGTGAGCCACCTCAGCGCCGGGATCGGCAACGGCGCCAGCGCGCGTGCCCATGAGAACATCGCCGAGAAGAAGGCGATCGGACAGCGGGCCGCCGGCCTCATTCAGCTCGGCGATGCGGTCCTCTTCGACTCCGGATCGACCGTGGCCCAGCTGGTCCTCCAAGTGCCCGAGCCGCTGCGGGCCTCGGACGCGATAACCATAGTCACCCACTCCCTGCCCGTCATCGAGGAGGTGGGGTCGTGGGAACAACCGCACCTGATCTGCCTGGGCGGGCTCTACCTGCCAACACATCGGGCCTCGGTGGGCCCGCTCACGCTGGCCAACCTGCGGGATCTGACCGCCGACGTGGCGTTCCTGGGTTGTGACGGCCTGACCGTGGAGGGTGGCCTGACCACACCCCACATGCTGATCGCGCAGGTGGGCGCCGCGCTCGCGGCCAGCGCCCGCAAGGTGGTGGCCCTGGCCGACGCCACCAAGCTGGGCCGGGCCGGCTTCACGCCGATCGTGCCCCTGGAGGCGGTGGATGTGCTCGTCACCGACCAGCGAGCTGACCGCGAGCTGGTCGCCCAGATCCGCGCAGCCGGAGTCGAGGTGATCCTGGCATGACCGCTCAGGTCTCCGCCCCGCTCCTGGAGACGCCACGCGGCGGGTGCCTCGCCTCAACCGGGGCACCTCCTCCATCCAGCCCGCCGCAGGCGGTGATCGAGCAGAGCCGGACGGAGTTGTCCCGCTCCCCCTGGGGGGAGGCGCGGGAAGGAAGAGTCGCGAGGACGGCGAGAGGGAGGGTCAAGCACTGAAGACAGGGCCAGTAGTCGCGAACAACCCAGCCACGGATGCCGCTAACAACGTCAATATCGGGGCGCCACGCCCCGCAGGCCGAGGAGGGCAGTAGATGCCGAAAGACAGAAGGCACAGTCTCATAGTCGGGCGACTTGCCCGCTTCGCAGTGGTGGCGACCGGTGTATCCCTCTTGGTGGCCGGCTGCGGAGCGGCCAGCAGTTCCTCGAGTCCGGGCCCCAGCTCGAACGCCAAGGTCAACCTCACCCTCTGGCAGAACCTCGGCAACGGCACCGAGGCCCAGGTTGTTCCGCCCCTGATCGCGGCTTTCGAGAAGCTCCATCCCAACATCCACATCACCAACGTGGCCCAACCGCGCGCCAGCTACTTCGCGCTCCTCCAGGCCGCAGCGGTGTCCAAGACCGGTCCCGATCTGGTGAACATGTGGACGGGGCTGTTCACCATCCAGTACAAGTCCTACCTGGAGAACCTCAAGCCCTGGGTGCCCCGCAGCGACCTGAGCCGGATGATCGGTCTGCAGTGGAGTTCGGTGGGTTTCAACTCCAGCACCAGCCCCTATGTGATCCCGCTGCAGGTCCAGGACTACATCGGGTTCTACAACAAGTCGCTCTTCGCCAAGGTCGGCATCACCTCCCCGCCCACCGATTGGAGCCAGCTCTTCAGCGACTGCGCCAAGCTGACCGCCGCCCACATCACCTGCATCGAAGAGGGGACCCAGAACCTTTCCGGAGAATTCTACCCCTGGTACGACCTCAGCTACCTGATGGCCGGGGTCTACAGTCCCGCCCAGTGGGAGGGCCTCTACAACGGGCACATCCCCTGGACCAGTCCGACGGTGGAGGCGCAGCTGAGCAAGTGGCACCAGCTCTACGCCGACGGCTACATCAACCATGACGCCCTCACCGCCACCAATGTCCAGGGAGCGTTCCTGCGAGGGCAGGCCGCGATGATCGTCAAGGGCAACTGGGACACGGCTCAGTTCTCGTCCGTGCTGGGCAGCAACGTGGGGGTGTTCGCGCCGCCGTTCTCGAACTCGCCAATGCACAAGGTGATCGAGTTCGCGGGCAACGGCTTCGCCATGACCAGCTACTCGCCGCACAAGGCGGCGGCCGCTCTGTTCCTGCAATTCATGACCACGCCGCAGGCGGCTCGCATCGTGGCCTCTCAGGGCCTGATCCCGGCGGTCAACGGTGTGGGAGCCACCAACGCGCTTGCCAATCAGATGGTGGCGCTGGTCACCAAGGACCACTACACGGTGTACCCAATGCTGGACAACGTGACCGCCGACGGGGTGGTCTCGGCGGGCAGCACGGTCTTCCCCGACATGCTGGTAGGTGGTGTCAGCGTTGCCAAGGCGGCTCAGACCGTGGCCCAGGCCTGGAGTCAGCTACCGCCCTCGGAACGGACGGCGAGCTGGGCTCGATACTCGGTCCCGTGATCCGAGGCGGCGTTGCG
>JAKAWF010000151.1:0-3559 GCA_021817025.1 bacterium | reverse complement strand
CGTTGCGGGGTGGGCGTCGGCGGGGTCCTGTGACCCCGCGCGGCGCCCACCCGGGGTCCCGGCTGGGGAGCTGCCCAGAGCATGGCGCGCGTAGACAACCACCCATCTTGATCACCAGGAGCGCAGGGCCTTATGCAGCGAGCGGAGCGGTCGTGGCCGGGGGGGATGAGTCCGGCCGCCCGGCGGCCCGGCGGGGCCCGGTTCGGCAGGCGCGGGCGGTTCACCGGAGCCATGATGGTGCTGCCGGCCCTGGCCGTGGTGGCCGGGCTGATGCTGTTACCGATCGGCGAAGCCGTCTACTACAGCATGACCAACTGGAACGGGATCAGCTCCCAGTGGGTGGGGCCGGACACCTACCTGCAGCTGTTCCGCAATCCCATCTTCTGGCGGGTTCTGGAGAACAACGCGATCCTGCTCCTGGCGGTGCCGGCCACCATGCTCTGCGGGGTCACCCTGGCGGCCATGCTCAACGAGCACGTCTGGGGATGGCGCGTGTTCCGGTCGGCCATCATCATTCCCACCGCGGTGTCCTGGGTGGTGCTGGGTGTGATCGGGATCGAAGCCTTCGCTCAGAACGGGCTGATCAACGGACTGCTGCGGGGCATCGGGTTGGGGATGCTGCAGCAGAACTGGCTGGGCAGCCCCTACAGCGCCCTGGCGGCGGTGGCGGTGACCTTCGTCTATTCGCTGACCGGGATCAACACCCTGATCTTCGTCACCGGGATGGCGACCATCGACCCCTCGATCTACGAGTCCGCCAGGCTCGACGGCGGAGGCTGGCTGCAGGTCTTCCGCCGGATCACGGTTCCCTTGCTGCGGCGCTACTTTCTGTTTGCCTTCGTGGTGACATCCATCAGCGCTTTCTCGGCGCTGTTCAGCCTCATCTACACCATGACCGGAGGGGGGCCCAACTACGGGACCACCACCGTCGAGTTCTTCATCTACCAGCAGGCCTTCGCGACCGGGGCGTTCGGAGAGGGGGCGCTGCTTGGGATTGTCCTGTTCGTGATCCTCTTCAGCATCACCCTGACCCAGCTGCGGCTGCTCCGTCGGGACACCTGAGGGCCGGGGTGTTGACGAGTGTGGATCCAAGGCGGGTGAGGACCGCCCGGGCGCCGCTCGCCGGGGGCCCGCGGCCCGGGCACCGGGGGAGGGGTCGGCCATGATAGGTGCGGGCGCGCTGCGACGGATGCGCAAGGCCCCCGAGCGGCCGGTGATCTTCCTGGCCTTGACCGTGGTTTCTCTCGCTCTGATGTACCCCTTCTACTTCATGGTGGTCACATCCTTCCGCAGCCAGGCCCAGTACGTGCTGGGCCGGGGCCTGTCGCTGAGCAGTTGGATGCAACTGTTCCAGACGGTGCCGGTGCTGCAGGAGATCATCAACTCTCTGATCATGTGCGCCTGCTCGATCACGGTGATCCTGACCATCGCGACCATGGCCGGCTTCGCCCTGGCCAAGACCGACTTCCCCGGCCGCAGCGTCATCTTTCTGAGCATTGTGGGTTGCATCATGATTCCGGTGCAATCGATCATCATCCCGGAGTATGTGAACATCAGCTCACTGCACCTGATCAACAGCTATCCGGGCGCGATCATGGTGTACGTCGCGGTGGGCACACCGTTTGCGACTTTCCTGATGGCCACCTACTTTCGAGGGATACCTGAGGAGCTCATCGATGCGGGGCTGGTCGACGGCCTCAGTCATTGGGGGTGCTTTAGGCGCATCGCGCTACCGCTGGCCGGCCCGGCGTTGGCGACGGTGATCGTGCTCCAGTTCATTCCGATCTGGAACGACTTCCTGATCGGGCTGCTCTTCCTCCAGGAGCCCACGGTGCGCACCTTCACGGTCGGACTGGGGGTGCTGGCATCGGCTCGAGTGGTCAGCGTGCCGGGCTTGATGGCGGGCAGCCTGCTGAGCACCATTCCGGCGGCGGTCGTCTACATTGTGTTCCAACGGTACTTGGCGGCGGGGCTGACCTTGGGCGTTTCCAAGTAGGGGTTGCCCGCCCCGGCCGTACCTGAGGGCCGACACTCGGCAGGGATCTTATAAGGATTGATTGGGAGAATCATGGGCATCTACTTGCGAGCGCAGCCCGGCGACTATGCGGAGCGGGTATTGGTGGCGGGCGACCCCGCGCGGCTCACCCGGCTGGCGCACCAGCTCGACGAGCCCAGGGTGGTCAACGAGCACCGGGGACTGGTGGGATTCACCGGGTCGTACCGCGGAGTCGCGGTCAGCATCCAGGCGACGGGCATGGGTTGTCCGAGCATGGCGATGGTGGGGGAGGAGCTGCTGGCCTACGGGGTGCGCCGGATGGTGCGGATCGGGACCTGCAGCTCCTTCGCCGCCGGGGTGTGCAACGGAGATGTCATCGTCGTGAGCGGGTCGGCGGCAGCGGATGGAGCTACCCGCAGCTACACCGGCGGTGGACCGTGGGCGGCGGTGCCGGACTTCGGCCTGACCTCTACCCTGGTGGACGCGGTTCGGGCCCTCCAGATCCCGATGCACGTGGGCCCGGTGGTGACCGTGGACGTGGAGCCGCACATGACCGACCAGACCGCCGCCCGCTGGCGGGAGAACGGCCTGTTGGCGGTGGAGATGGAATCGGCGGTGCTGTTCTATCTCGCCCAGCGCGCCAGCAGCCGGGGCCCCCAGCGGGTGGAGGCGGCCTGTGTCCTGACCGTCAGCGACGGGTTGGAGGGCCATCCCGACGGCGATCAGCTCTACATGTCCGACCAGGAACTGGAGGCGGCGACCGACCGCATGCACGCGGCTGCCCTGGATGCCATCACGACCCCGCTGGGGGAGGCGTCCGGGGTCCAGTGACGGCCTGCCGTTCGGTCCGCCGGGAGAGCATCCGAGAGGGCTCAGGGAGCGATGACCCCACGGGCGTGGTGGCGCCGGAGCGGCTACTGGCGGAAGCGCCGGCCGCAGAGTGCCGGCGGATCCAGGTCGGGAGCGGCCCGGAGTGGTTGGCTGGCGTGGTTGCGGGGCGTCCAGGGTGGATACCGGGCTGAGGCACGCTCACGTGGCGGAGGTGCTGGCCAGGGTCCGCAGGTGGTTGGCGGACAGCGGAGTGCGGGGAATCGTCCTGACCCGCCCTGACGGGGTCGCCTGGCTGACCGGGGGCATGAACCCCCCCATCAATCGATCCGCCGCCACCGATCTGGTCTGGGCCGCGGTCGGTTCCGACCGGCAGGCTCTGATAACAACTGGGATAGAGCGCGACCGGGTGGAGGAGGACTCGTGCCCGGCCTCCTTCGGCTTTGAGATGGTCGCCGTCCCGTGGTTCGGCGGCTCCAGCTTTGCGGAGGCGGCGGTACGGTTTCTGGATGCGCCTGCGGGGGCGCTGGCCACCGATGGCCAGCAGCCGTTTGGGATATCTGCGGGCGAGGCGGTGGTGCGCCTGCGGCTGTCCCACACCGCCGCCGCCCAGGACGACCTGCGCCGGCTGGGATCCGACACCGTGGCGGCCCTGGAGCACGCGCTGCGAGGGTGGGAGCCTGGCGAAGTCGACCGGTCGATCCAGGCTAGGCTGGTGTCCCGGCTCGAGATGTG
>JAKAWF010000150.1 GCA_021817025.1 bacterium | reverse complement strand
CAGCTTCCCATCCCGGAACCACCGGTATGCGGTCACTGGGTGAATCCCCTGTAGCCTCGCCCACTCCTTCAAGTTCATCTCTGCTCACTATACCGCATCGTACGAGCAACTGTTCGCAACCCTCACGACTTCACCGGTCTGGAGGCCCTGCTCACAATCGTCACGGTGTGAGCAGTGATCTCGACTTCAGCGTTTGAGGCCGGCACGGCCGACCGGAGTGTGCGGTTCCGCCACAAGTGCACGAGCCCGTGCGGCGAAGTCGTCCAGGGCGTCGACAGTCGGCCGCCACGTTCTCAGGGTCTGGTTCATGGCGGAGCGGAGAGCGTAACGTTCGTCTCCGGTTACAGCGAGAAGGGCCGGTAGCGCCCGCTCCCGCCATAGAGATCGAGGAGCGCCCTTCGGACGTGCGAGGGTGCCATCCGATCCGGCCATAGCGGCTATCTCGGAGTCCAGTTTGGCGTTCCTGGTATTGCGCTCCTGCGCTCGCTGCTCCTGCCGGTCGGTCGGCTTCGACTTCTTCGATGGCAAGTAATCCCGCTCGTCGTCCTCATAGTCCTCTTGGTCGTCGTCCCAGTCGTCGTAGTGCCATCGGCCGCGCCGGTAGCACGCGTCGCACCACTTGGACCATGGGGCACAGATCTGCCCACAGTCGGTGCAGCGCGCTATGCCCCCGTCCACCGCCTTGCCGAGCTTGGCGATGATCTCCCTGGTCACCGCAGCTTCGTAGGCAACCACCTCGTCGTGGGTGATGTCTCCTACGCTGGGGAATACCAGCGTGAACCAGCGCAGCGCAGCCGCGCGCCTCCCAGCCGCTTCGAGCACCTCAAGGCCGCCAGACGGATGGGCGGCAATCAGCGACCGGAGTGGAGCGTTACCGGCAACGGCGTGGGCCATCCGGGCGAGGACATCGCTGTCGACTGGGTTGGAAGCATCCAGTGGGCTTCGCGCCAGCCGCCACGCGGCGTCGACGTCGATGGCGTCCAGCCCGGCGGACCTGGCGACAACCTCCAGCCGCGCTCGCAGATCCCCCACGCTCGCGACCTTGACCCAGCCGACCCTGTGGGCGAGGCCGACAGCCTCCTTCGCCCATGCAGTGAGCCTGACCGGGAGTTGGGTGGCCTCGGTAGCGGCTAGGTCGTCAAGGCTCGGGGCGAGCCTGCCACAGCCGATGCTCCGGTAGCCCAGAGCACCATTGCCGACGTCAACTGTCGGAGTGGCCGCCTTGGCGACGGTCTTGGCTGCTGCCGACAGGCCGGGCACACCTGTGAGCGCGGCCGCGGTGCCAGACGGCTCCAAGCCGAACCGACCGGCGCGGCCCGCTATCTGGGCCACCTCCCAAGCTGACAGCTCTCGGCGACTGACACCGTCAAACTTTTCCGTTTCGGCAAAGATCACCGCCGACACCGGCAGGTTGATGCCGTGACCGATCACGTCGGTCGCGACGACCACGTCTGCCTCACCGGCGACAAACCGGGCGACCTCGTGGCGTCGCACCTCGGGGGGCATCGCCCCGTAGAGCACTGCCGGCCGTCGTCCGGCCCGCCGCAACAACCCGGCGACGTGGTAGACGGCCTTGCGGGAGAAGGCGACAACCGCGGCCCGCTCAGGCACCGCCGAGAGCCGGATTGGCTTGGTCGCGATCTCCAGTGGACAGAGGCGTTCGTGGAGGACCACCTCGGCGTCGGGGAAAGCGGCGCGGACCAACGGGAGAGCGTCCGGGGCACCGGCCATGCGGATGTGTTGGTACTCAGCTCCGAGCATGAGCCGCGTCCACGCCCACCCTCGCTCGGAGTCGTTCGCCCAATGGACCTCGTCGAGCACCAACAGCTCGCCTCGCATCGGTGCCATCTCGGCGGTGCAACAGATGACTGGAGCGTCGTCATTGATGCGCTCCTCGCCGGTGACCAGCCCTACCTGACTCTCGCCCAGGCGGATCGAGAGGCGCTCGAACGCCTCGGCCGCAAGCATCCGCAACGGAGCGGCGTAGGTGCCGCGACCGGCGTCCACGAGTGCAGCGAGAGCATCGTGTGTCTTCCCGGAGTTGGTCGCTCCGACGTGGAACACGACCGTATCCGGCTCAGTTCGACGCTGCCTGATGCTCGGGCGCACGGCTCGGCGGGCCTCGTCGAGATCCGCCGCCTTGCGTTCCTTCGTCGCCATGCATTTCGCCGCCTCGGCGGCACGGCGAGCGGTTGCCTCCTCGAGGCGACAGCGGGTGGCGGAGCGGTCCCACGCCTTGCGAGCACGGTCGAGCCAGGCGGGCGGCTCGGGGGTGGTGACGAGCACCGCGACCTGGGTGGCTGGCACCCTCCAGAAGTTCTGCTCGCCATATCCGATGCGCCCGGTGACCTGATGGCCAAAGAGATCTCGGCGTTGGATGGCGGAGCGCACCGAGCCGGTCGAGATCCCAAGTGCCTTGGCCGCTGCGGTCGTGTTGAGATGCTGGCGTGACGGGTCGAGCCCGAGCACCTGGGCCGTGGCGGAGGTCTCGGCGACTTGCCTTCCAAGCTCCGCAGCCTCGGCGGCGGGCTCCTCGACACCCTCGATCGGACAGCCACTGTCCTTGCCATCCTCGACCATAGCTTGCCCTCCTGACGCTATCCCCAGCCCCGCTTCCGCTGGGGAGACTGCCGCCTCAGACCCGCCCTACAGACTCCCCGCCACAGCCCCGACCGCCGCATTCGCCGTCCGCTCCCGGTCCTCCCCGGCAAGCACCTCCCCAAGCCCGTTGTCGTTCTCCCAGCGCAGACCGGGCGCGAGACCCTCCGGCTCGGCCACACTCCAACCCTCGGCCTCACGAGTCGGATGCACCACGAGAGCCCCCAGCGCCTCCCCCTGGTACTTGGGCAATCCACCACGCTCCGCCCGCCTGCCGCCCGGCTCAGACTGCCACCTCAGGTCTCCCCGCCATGCCACCGTCGGGGCGGCTGCGACTCGCGCCATCTCCGTCAGCAACTCTCCGCCTCCACGTCGGTCATGTCGCAAGTCCAGAGCGGCGGGAACGTCGTCCTCGCGACCTTGACGGCGTAGACGATGCAGCTGTTAGCGGCCAGCCTCACCAGCACCGGGCGGATCGCCAGACCGCTGCCGACCCGCATCTGAAGTCCGCCGCAGAGGTTCAGAAGCGGCCGCGCCCCCAGGTTCGCAGGAGTGCCGCCGCCGAGCCGCCGTGGATCACCTCGGCATCCGCAGGTGGGATGGCGCGCGCGCGCGGCGAGCGCCACCGCGGTGTCGTCGGTGACCCGGTCCACGATCGTCTCGACGGCGACATCGTCGACGGCGACGGGGCCCGTGGCCACCTCGGCAAGCTTCCTAGGCGCGCTGGTCCTCGGGTGCCAGCCGCTCGACGCCCGAGTGGACGCGGACCTCGCGCTCCATCACCAGCCCCCACCCCGGTGGCGCCCTGGCCAACGATCCGGCTGAACACTGGCGCTCACGAGCAGCATCCCTGCGCCGTCGTGGTCCCCGCACACCCGGATGTGCCTCGCTGACCCGTTCCCAGGTCCATCAATCGCGCTCCATGGCCGCGGTGGTCAGGGCGCCGACGCGCCTTCCGGGATGCCATCGGATCGTGCCCGAGGCGGAACGGCGTACGCCGATCTGGCGAGAGAAGGCCTGCCCGGCCACCACAGCCCAGGACGGGCAGGACCGACCCGGATCGGCCGGCTCTCGCCGGCAATCAGCCAGCTGCTGGTACCGCGTCTCGAATTTCGCGCTTTCAGGCGCCAGCCGGCTCCCACCCCCGCCGTGCCTGGGGAATTTCACACGAGCGGGCTGGGGGAGCTGTCGCGGCACCACCCGGGGGCCAATGAGCACGCTGCGGGCTGTGACCAGCAGGCGAAGGGCGAACAGGGCCGGCGCTTGGAGGAGTGGCTGGGGCCGAGCCACCCGACCCCGGGCTGAGCATCTGGAAGGTGGCCCATGGACGCTGGTCGCTCAAGGGCGGCTGCCCTCGCGTTCACCTCCGGCCGCCAGCTCGAGCAGGCGCCGGGCGCGCTCCGCCACCGGGTAGTCGACGAAGTTGGCGCCAATTCGAATCGACGCGTTGCCCAGCCCGACAGCCCGGTCGAACGCTTCGACCATGACCCTGGCTCGAGCCACCTCCTCGGGGGTCGGGGAGAAGGCTCTCCGCACCACGGCAATCTGGTCCGGGTGAATACAGGCTTTGCCCTGGAAGCCGAGCCGGCGTGCCTCGGCCGCCTCGGCCGCCAGACCCTCGCCATCGCCGAGGTCCAGGTGAGCAGTATCGATGGGAGCATCGACCCCGGCGAGTCGGCAGGCGAGGACGACCATGGTCCGGGCCACGGCCACCCCGGGATGGCCGGCGCAGGGCCGCATGCCGGTGTCGAGGGCGAAGTCCCCAATGCCGAAGTTGAGCGTCCACACCCGGGGAGAGGCCGCGGCGATCTCGGTCGCGGCAGCGACTCCGCGTGCGGTCTCCACGATCGGGATGATCGCCACCGACCCCGGCGTGACGCCTCGCTCCCGCTCCAGTTGGTCCAGCAGCCACCCGAGCGAGGCCACCTGCTGGGCCGACTCCACCTTCGGTACCACGATGGCGTCCAGCCCGGGCCCCACCACCGCCAACAGGTCGGGGTAGGCGTGGAGGGTCGTCATCCCGTTGATCCGGACGAAAGCCAGCGGCCGCGGTGCGGCGCGACCCAGCAAGAGATTCTCCACCGCCACTCGGGCGGCTGCTTTGGAGTCCGTCGCGACCGAGTCCTCGAGGTCGAGAATCGCCGCGTCAGCCCGGGAGATCAGGGCCTTGGATGCCCGGCGTTCATGGCTGGCCGGGGCAAAGAGAAGGCTGCGCAGCAGGGGGCGACGCCCGCTGCCCCCGCCGGCGTCCGACCGGCCAACGGTGGTGGTACTCAAATCACCCCCCTCTCCGTCAGCCCGTCAAGGCTGGTGAGCAAGCCCAGTTCCGCAAGCAGTTCTCGCGTGTGCTCACCCAGCCTGGGCCCGGTGCTCACGACTTGGCCCGGGGTCCGACTGAGCCGTGGCACCACGTTGACCAGGCGCATGGCTCCCAGATCGGGGTCGGGCACCGTGACGAGCGCCGCCCTGTCCTCCAGGCTCTCGTCGGCGAGAACATCGGGAATGTCATGGACCGGCCCCACCGCCGCCTCGGCCCTCTCCATGATGTCGATCACCTCGGTGGCGGGACGAGTCCCGATCCAGTCCCCGATCAGGCGATCGAGTTCGTCCACATTCTCCAGGCGCGCGGCGTTGTCGGAGAAGCGGGGATCGTCGGCAAGCTCGGGTCGGCCGATGGCCACGAACACCCTGCGTACGATCGCGGGTGTGCTCGCGGACAGGGCCACCCAACGGCCGTCCCCACACCGGTAGACATTGCGGGGAGCGACGTGGACGCTCCGGCTCCCCGTGCGCAGACCGGATATCCCCAACTGGTCCCAGTCGAGCAGCGAAGGCTCGATCAAGCGCAGGATCGGATCGCACAGTGACAGGTCCACTCGCTGACCCCGCCCGTCGGTCCGATCCCGGTGGTAGAGCGCCAGCATCACCGCGAAGGCCCCCATGACTCCGGAGAATTGGTCGGCCAGGCCCATGTTGGGCAGAGTTGGCGGGCCGTCGGGCTGGCCGTTGAGGTGGGCGAAGCCGGAACGAGCCTCGGCGAGAGTGCCGAAACCGGGTCGTCGCGCCAGCGACCCCTCACGGCCGAACCCCGAGACCTCGAGCAGCACCAGGCCGGGATTGATGCGGGCCAGGGTGTCGTAGCCGAGCGCCCATCTCTCCAGGGTTCCGGGGCGGAAGTTGGAGATCACCACATCCGCCTTCTCCACCAAGCGCTTGAGGATCTCAGCGCCCTCGGGCACGCGCAGGTCCAGAGTCAAGGAACGCTTGTTGCGACTGAGCGACTTCCAGTACAGCGCGACCCCGCCCTTGCTGGTGCCCCACTTCCGCTGGGGGTCCCCCTCGCCGGGTTTCTCCACCTTGATCACATCGGCGCCGAACTCCGCCAGATACCCGGCCGCCGCGGGCGCCGCAATCATGGTGGCAAGATCCAGCACCCGGATCCCAGCCAACGGCTGCTGCTGGGGGTTGGTCAAGTCACCGACCACCGACAGCTGGCGCCGTGGGCCCGCCGCCCCCCTGGCCCGGTCGGTGGGCCTCCAGGGCTGGCAGGGCCGACCGACTCTGCTCCAGAAAGCGTGCCAAGCTCCCGAACCTGGCCGCATGGCTGCTGCCTCCGCCAGCCAGGCCGCGCACCCGGGCCCCCAGCGCCGCCACCGCCTCCTGATCGATCCCGGTCTCCAACCCGGTCTGGATGAAGGCGTAGTTCAGATCCTCGGTGGCGACGTTGCCCAGCTCCAGCGACTCCACCGGCATGGCTATGCCAGCGCCAACTCCGCCGACCGCGCCGTCGAAGCGCCGCACGCCGGCCTCCAGACCGCCGAAGGCGTTGGCCAACGCCAGGCCCGCCAGGCTGTGCAGGTGCAGGCCGATGGTGAGAGCTGGCTCACTCGCGCGCAGCGCCAGGACCCGATCGCGCACCAGGCCCGGCCAGGCCAGACCGACGCTGTCGGCCAACCAGACCTCGCTGATGCCCGACTGGGCCAGCCGCCCGACCAGCGCCAGCAGGCGGGCCTCGGGAATGATGCCCTCGTACGGGCAGATGAAGCTGATGGCTACGCTGGCCGCCACCTGCGCGCCCGCCTTCTCGGCGACCCGAGCAATCCGTTCGATGTTCTCGAGTCCCTCCTCCACGGACATGTTTGAATTCAGCCGCTGGTAGGTGGGACTGGCCGCCACCAGCGCGGAGAGCTTGGGGATCCCGACGCTGAGTGCCCTGGCCGCGCCCTGGTAGTTTGGGACCAGCGCCCGGATGAGCGCTCTTCTCGGAGCCGCCATGGCCAGGCGGGCCACTTCGTCGGCATCGCCGAGGATTGGGATCACCTTCGGATGAACGAACCCCGTGAGTTCGATCTCGGGGACCCCGGCCGCTTCCAGCGCCGTGAGGATGTCCAGCTTCACGCTGGTCGGGAAGCGGCCCGCCGCCGGCCCGCGGCCCAAGGCCTGCAGGCCGTCGCGCAGGAAGACGTCTGAGATCCGCACTGCAGAACTCCCCGGCGCCACCGTCGCGGGGCCCGACGGCTTCACCTGCGAGTCCACCGGCCGCGCGCCGGGCGTGGCAGCGGGCCCCGAGCCCGGCAGCGGGCCCACCAAACCCAGGGCCCAGCTGACGCTGGCACCAAGCCGGCGAAGGACGCTTCGAACTCTGACCCTTCAGCCATCATTGACCGCGCCGTGGGGCCCGCGGCGACGCCCGCCCCCGACGCCCAGCCCGAGCTGGCCGCGATGACCTGCGGCCCATCGCGGCACCCCCTGGATCTCGTTCAACCCGGCCCTCCCTCAAGGTTGGGCTGGGGCCACTCACGTGGCCCCAGCCCCCTTGAAACCTAGAGTGAATCAGTCGGTCAGTAGTAGGAGTTGATCTGACTGGTGCTGACGGAATAGACGGTGTGGAGCGCGCCACTGGTGTTGAACTGGACCACCTGCAGGGGCGTGAAGACGTTGTGGTACTGGTTGAAGTCCTCGTTCCCGCTGGCACCCTGGTAGTTGATCTTCTTGCCCGCCTTCAGCAGCTTGACGCAGCTGGGATAGGTGTAGCAGTCGGTGCCGGGCGGATTGGAGATCTTGGTGATGTAGGGACGCCACACCACCGGGTTGGTGGAGTTGGCCGCCGTCATCGCCAGCGCGGCCATGATCACCCCGTCATACATGGCGGGTGAGGCCGGCAGCGGGGTGCGGGTGCCCCATGCCGCCTGGTAGGCGTTGAGGAAGGCGGTGTTGGAGGCG
>JAKAWF010000149.1 GCA_021817025.1 bacterium | reverse complement strand
ACCGAGCCCACCGGCCGCCAGGTTGGCCGGGACGCGCAGCCGATTCTGGCCCCTCGCCGAAGCGATCTCAAGGCCACTGGTAGCATCGGCTTCGTGCTCCGGCTCCACGACACCCTCACCCGTCAGGTCCAGGAGATCACCCCCCTGCGCCCCGGCCACCTGACCATGTACAGCTGCGGCCCCACGGTGTACCGCTCGGCCCACATCGGCAACCTCCGCACCTACCTGATGGCCGACTGGATCAAGCGGATCGCGAGGGCGCAGGGCTGGGAGGTCCGCCACGTCAAGAACATCACCGACGTCGGGCACATGCGCCAGGAGATGGCCGAGCGGGGTGGCGACAAGGTGATCGCGGCCGCGCTGGCCGCCGGCCGCACCCCGCGCGAGATCGCCGGGGAGTTCGAGCAGGAGTTCCACGAGGCCGAGGCCGCGCTCGGGATCCAACCAGCCGACGTCTTCCCCCGGGCCACGGACCACGTCCCTCAGATGCTCCAGCTCATCGCCAGGCTGCTCGATCGAGGTCTCGCCTACACGGTGGGGGGCAGCGTCTACTTCGACACCGCAGCCTATCCCGCCTACGGGGGGCTCTCCCACAACTCGCCGACCCAGCTGCTGGCCGGGGTCGGAGTCGAGCCAGATCCGGCCAAGCGTCACCAGGCGGACTTCACCCTCTGGCGCCGGGCCGATCCCGGCCGCCAGCTGATGATCTGGGAGAGCCCCTTTGGCAACGGCTTCCCTGGCTGGCACATCGAGTGTTCCGCGATGTCGATGGCCTATCTGGGCGAGCAGATCGACATCCACACCGGCGGCGTGGACAACGTCTTCCCCCACCACGAGGACGAGCTGGCCCAGAGCCAGGGAGCGACCGGTCGGAAGTTCGTGCAGCGCTGGGTCCACGGGCAGCACCTGCTCGCCGACGGGATCAAGATGGCCAAGTCCTCTGGCAACGTCTACACCTTGGACGACCTGGCGGAACGCGGCTTCGATCCCCTTGCCTTCCGCTTCCTCTGCGCCACGGTGCGCTACCGCACCCGGCTCAACTTCACGCTGGCAGCGCTGGCGGCGGCGGAGCGTGGACTGCAGCGCCTGCGGCAGCTGGCGGCCGATCAGCGCGGCGGGGTGGACGAGGCGAGCGCGCAAGCCCTCCTCCAGCGGGTGCGAGCAGCCCTGGAGGACGACCTCAACCTTCCCCGCGCGGTCGCCCATCTCTTCCACTTCGCCCGGGAGAGGAGCCTGTCGCCGGCCACCATCAGCTCGGGCCTGCGGCGCTGCGACCAGCTCCTGGGCCTGGGCTTGGAGCTGCCCTCAGCCCCCTCCCCCAAGCCCGGACCATGGGAGTCAGTCGCCCACCAGCGGGAGCGCTCGAGGGCCGGGGGCGACTTCGCCGCCGCCGACGAGCGGCGCCAGCGGCTGATCGACCTGAAGGTGGTGCCGGAGGACTCTCCCAGCGCGACCGCCTACCGGCGCGCGACCGCCCGCGACCTGCGCCGCGGACTCATCTCCTCCCCACTCGAGGTCCCCGACCGGCGGGGCGAGGCCGACCAGTTGGAGCTCTCGATCAGCCTGGTGGTCGAGGGCTATCCAGCCGACCTGGCCCGCTGCCTGGACAGCCTGCTGCTACATGCTGGCAAGCATCCCATCGAGATCCTGGCGGTCGACAACGACGCCGACGAACAGACCTCGCGGCTGCTGCGCCGCGCGGCCGCCCAGCACTCCGCGATCACGGTCTTCCGAGCCGACCACCGTCTGGGTGAGGGCGCGGCTCGCAACGTGACCGTGCGGGCGGCCAGGGGCGAGGCGGTGCTGATCCTGGACACTGGCGTCGAGGCTCAGGGCGATTACGTCGCCCCCATCCTGAGCGCGCTCCAGGACCTGGGGACCGGTGCCGTGGGTCGCTGGGGAGCGCGGAGCTCGGACATGCGGGAGTTCCACGACTCGGAGGAGCAGGCGGTGGACGCCATCGACGGCTACTGCCTGGCCCTGAGGCGCCAGCGCTTCAGCGAGCTCGGCCTGCTCGACGAACGCTACCGCTTCTATCGCATGCTCGACTTCAATCTCTGCTTCAGCCTGCGCTCCGCCGGGCTCAGGCAGCGGCGCCTGCCCGGGCTGCCAGTGGTGATGCATCAGCATCGCGGCTGGGAGGACACTGATCCCGATGAGCGCGAGCGGCTCAGCCGACTCAATTTCCGGCGCTTCTTCGAGCGCTGGCACCACCACCCCGAGCTGCTCCTCTCCTCTCAGCCGGAGTCCAGCCCAGCCTGATGCGGGCTGGGCTCAGCGAATCTCCGCCAGGACCCTGGCCGCCTTCATGGGACGGTCCAGATGATGTTCCAGATGGGTGATCAGGATCGTCTCGACCTGGTCGCGCAGCTCGGTGGTCCAGCGCAGCCGCGACACCGTCGCCTCGTCGGCAGCGGCCATCCGGCGCAACACCCTCAGAGTCGGTGCGGCGCAAGCCACAGCCGGGACCGGCCCAGGGCTGCAGTCCCCTTGGACCACGCCCCCCAGGTGCGGCACGAACTGGCCAGCCCGGTCCTGGAGAGCCTCGCCACAGCCGGCGCACCGGTTCAGCTCGGGCAGGTAGCCCCCCACCGCGGCCAGGCTGAAGGCGGCCAGGGCCAGCTCCATCCGGGGGTCCCGGACGGGACTCGACAGCCGGGCGGCGGCCTCCGCCATGATGTCGTAGACCCGAGGCTCGGGGTGACCTTCCTCGAGGGTGGCGTCCACCAGCTCCGCCAAGACCCCGGCACACGCGAGCCTGACCAGGTCGCTGGCGGCGGGAGATCCCCCCACCTGGCGCGCCTGCGCCAGCACCGCCAGGTTACGGCCCGGGATCAGCATCATCTGGGAGCGCGCCAGCAGATCGAGCCCGGCCCCGTTGCGGGCCTTGGCCCGACGGGCGCCCCGCACCAGCACGCTCAGCTTGCCGTGATCCCGGGTCAGCACCACCAGGATCCGGTCCGCATCCCCGAAGGTGCGTCGCCGCAGCACGATCCCCTCGTCAGCGAAGCTGCCCGGCAATCCGCTACTGCTTGGGCGAGGCGGCGGTGGCCGCTTGAGCGTCCGGGTCCGAACTCTCCTCAACCTCAAAGGGATGGTCTCTGCTCAAACGCACAGTTTGAATCGCCTGACGCTCGATGGACTCCACTGTGATGGTGACCCCGTCACCGGCGTCGACGACGTCTCCCACCGATGGGATCCGGCCCAGGAGCGAGTAGACCAGGCCACCCACCGAGTCGAAGTCCTCTCCCTGGAGATGGAGGTGGAGGATGTCGTTGACGTCGTCCAAACTGGCCGAGGCGGTGAGCATCGCCACCGCCGGCGAGAGCAGCTGGATCTCCTCCTGCTCGGCCACGTCGTATTCGTCCCGGATCGGTCCGACGATCTCCTCCAGGACATCCTCGATGGTGACCAGTCCAGCGGTGCCGCCGTACTCGTCCACCACCACCACCAGATGGATCTTCGCCCTCTGCATCTCCTGGAGAAGATCGCCAAGGCGCTTGGCCTCCGGCACGAAGGTGGCCGGTCGCGCCAGCACGGACACCTTCTCAGGGGTGGGGCCGCCCAGCCCGCGGGCACGCAGCAGATCCTTGGCGTACACCACCCCGGTGATGTTGTCGATGGTACCCTCGTAGACCGGGATGCGACTGTGGCCGTGCTCGAGCACGGTCGCGATTGCCTCCTCCAGGGATGCGTCGTTGGCCAGCGCGACCATCTGCACGCGCGGCACCATCACCTCCCGCACCGGCTTGTCGGTCATCTCGAGAACTCCGTGGATCATCTCCCGCTCCTCCTCCTCCACCACCCCCTCCTCGGAGCTGGCCGAGACCAACGCCTTGAGCTCCTCCTCGGTCAGGAAGGGCGTGCGCCGACCGCCCTCCCCCGGCAGCAGCCGGGTCAGCAGGGACGTGATCCAGGTCAGAGTGCGCACCAGCGGGCCCAGAATCCTAGTGGCGATCGTCACCGGGCCCACCAGCACCCGCGCCACCTGCTCGTTGTGCTGCAGGGCGTAGGCCTTGGGTCCGATCTCGCAAACGAGCAGCACCAGCAGGGCCAGCGCCAGCGCCGACCAGAAGGCGCCCCCGGTGCCGAATTGGCTGGCCGCCAGCAGGGTGGCGGACGACGAGGCCAGCACGAGGGCCAGGGTGTTGGCGACCAGGATGGTCCCCAAATACCCGCCCGGATCCGCATGCAGCCGTTCGATCATGGCCGCGCGGCGGTCGCCCTCCTCCCGCCGCGCCCGGATTCGAATGCGGCTCACCGAGGTGAGCGAGGTCTCGGCCGTGGCCGAGGTGGCAGCCAGCGCCAGCGCGACGACCAGGACCCCGAGCAGCCAGCCGGTCATGAGCAGGTCATGATGACTGGGCAAGCCCGGACCACGGCCGCCCGCCGTCCCCCAATGAGGAGCCTCAAGGGAGCCACCTCCCACCTCCCGCAACTTGGTTCGGGAAGGTGCGGAGCGGGAAGTGACGTATTCGACCTTCGGGTGAGCCAGGGCCCATCGTTGGTTGGAAGTCTAGCAGTCGGCCAGATTCATCGGAACAGCGCCGACACGCTCCGGCCCTCGTGGACCCGGACGATGGCCTCGGCGACCAGGGGGGCCACGGACACCTGGGTCACCTTCGGGTTCTTGGCCGCCTCGGGAGACAAGGGGATGGTGTCGGTCACCACCACCTCGTCGACGAAGGCGTCGGCGACCCGGTCCAAAGCTCCCGCGCTCAGGACCCCGTGGGTCGCCAGGACGTCCACCGATACCGCCCCCTCATTCCGCAGAGCCCTGGCGGCCCCGGCCAGGGTGGATGCGGTCGAGATCAGGTCGTCCACCACCACGCACCGGCTGTCGCCAACGTCACCGATGACGTTGAGCACCTCGACATCGTCGTCCCGAGGGCGCCGCTTGTCGATGATCGCCAGCGGAGACTCCAGGAGCCGCGCGATGGCGCGCGCCCGGGCCGTGCCGCCGACGTCCGGCGAGACCACCACGATGGGCTCGCCCCCGTGCCGGGAGCGGATGTGGGTGGCCAGGATCTTGCTGGCGGTGAGGGCGTCGACCGGGATGTCGAAGAAGCCCTGGATGGCCTCGGCGTGCAGGTCCAGAACGATCATCCGCTCGGCCCCCGCCACCTGCAGGAAGTTGGCCATAAGCTTGGCTGATATCGGGTCTCGGGCTCGGGTCTTCTTCTCCTTGCGCTGGTAGCCGTAATAGGGCAGAACCGCGTTGATCCGAGACGCGCTGGCCCGCCGCAGCGCGTCCAGGATCACGAACAGCTCCATGTAGTTGTCGTTCACCGGCGGGCAGGTGGGCTGGATCACGAAGACGTCGTGGCCGCGCACCGACTCCCCGATCCTGACGTCAAACTCACCGTCGGCGAAGCGGGTTATCTCCATCGGCGCCAGCGGCACTCCCACCTCCTCCGAAATCCGCCTGCCCAGCTCGGGATTGGCGGTGCCGCAAAGGAGCATCAGCGGCCCTTCTGCGCCTCTCATCCGCCCTCCTCCGCACGGATCTCGGCCACCGGGCGCGCCCCCGGACGGCGCCGGGCGACCCAGCCCAGGATGTTCCGTTGGGGCGCGCGCGACACGGCCAGCGCCCCCGCGGGCACGTCCGAGGTCACCACCGACCCGGCCGCCGTGTAGCCCCGGCGCCCCACTCTGACCGGAGCCACCAGGATCGTGTCACTGCCCAGCCTGGCGCCGTCCTCGACCACGGTTCGATGCTTGTTCTCCCCATCCCAGTTGGCGGTGATGCTGCCCGCGCCCACGTTGACGTCATCTCCCAGGTCAGAGTCGCCGACGTAGCTGAGGTGAGGTATCTGGGAACCCGCCCCGACCCGGCTCCGAACCACCTCATTGAACGTGCCCAGGTGGCTCATGGAGCCCAGTTCGGTGCCGGGGCGAACCCGATTGAAGGGCCCCACGTCCACACCGCTGTCCAGCTTACAGCCGCTGAGATGCGAGCGTCCAACCAGGCAGCGGTCGCCGACCTCACAGTCGCGCAGTTCGGCGAAGGGGCCGAGGATGCACTCCGACCCGATCCTGGTGCGGCCGAGAAGCAGCGTGCCGGGGTGGATCACGGTGTCTCGTCCCACCGTCACCTCACAGTCCACCCAGGTCGCCCCGGGGTCGGTCACCGTCACCCCGGAAAGCATCAGGCGGAGCAGGGTCCGCTCCCTCATCGCCGCCTCCGCCGCCGCCAGCTGAACCCGATCGTTGACCTGCAGCGCCTCCGCCGGGTCCTCGACGGCGACGGTCACGGCGCCGCCAGCGATGGACTGCGGAACCCAGCTCAAGTAGAGCTCCCCCTGGCTGTTCTCGTCGGGGAGGCGCAGCAGAGCCTCCTCCACCGCCGGAAGAGCGAAGACGTAGGCGCCGCAGTTGACCTCGGCGGGGCCCGCGCGGGCCGGCTCGTCGGCGGCCTCCACGATCTCCGCCAGCCTGCCGTCAGCTCCTCTTGCGATGCGACCGAACCCCCTCGACTCGGACGCCGCCGCGGTCAGCACGGCCGCCCCCACCGGAGCTTGCCGGAACGCCTGCACCAGCCGCCCCATGGTGGCGGCTCGCAGCATCGGCATGTCCCCGGCCAGCACCAGCACCGAGGTCTCGGCGGCCAACTTTGGCAGGGCTGCCAGGAGGGCTCCCCCAGTCCCGGTCGCGCGGGCCTGGATCGCCACCTCGGCCCTGCCCTCGAGATAGCCCAAGAGGTCGTCCTGGCCGGCGGAGGCGACCACCAGCGGGGTGCCTGGGCACACCTCCCCAGCCGCCCGGAGGAGGTGTTCGATCATGGGCAGGCCGCCCACCTCATGCATGACCTTGGACCGGGCCGACTTCATCCGCGTCCCCCGGCCCGCGGCCAGAATCACGACCCGCATGCTGCTCGAAGCGGGGTCAGTCAATCAGGAACCTCCGCGCTCCAGAGGAAATGGGTGTCGGGGACCCGACCTCATGCACGCCGTCACCACCACTAACGCCCACCTGCGGCTCGCCAGTTCCGAAGCCGTCAGCGGCCTGGAGTATAGCAATCGCCCAACCCCGAACCGAGGGCCGGCGAACCTGGGGAGATTCGCCCAAAACGGGCCTCCATTTAGGTGCCGTAAGATGATCGAAGATGGGTGCGGCTCTTCTGGAGGGACGCCCCAGGTGACGGAATCGAGTTCCCGAGGCAGCCTGAGTGGTGGCTGCGACCCCATGCCCAGCGCCAGTGGGGCCCCAATACTCCTCAAGGCCAACCGTTGGTCGGCCTGGTGCAGCGTGAGCTACTCCTCCGGCATCTGCCGAGGCTCAGCCCTTGGGAGCTCTTCCCTCGGCGCTGGCACCTTGAGAATCCCAAGAACCCGTCCCTCCAGAAGAGCCGCACCCATCTGAATTGGCGGGAGGCGAGGGGAACGATCCCTCCGGGGACACCTGAGGCGCCCCCCATCGATTTTGAAGCTCCCCCAAGGTTGTCCGCCGGCGTGCGGAGGCGTGCGCCACGAAGTCGGTTTCCGGGACCTGAATACGTCAAGGTCCGCCATTGTCCGCCTATGTCCGGCGCCGTTGCCGTCAGCGTTGCCGTCAGCATGGTCCCGGGCCCCACCGCAATTCCCAGGCAGATCCAACAAGTCCCGGGCCCCTGGGCACGTCGCTATCAGAATCCCACGGCCCTTGATCGCTGCGTCGTCTTGCCCGTCGGGCACTTCGGCGCCGTCTCCATTCGATTGCCACGTGGGTCGCGGTCCGCTCCCAGTGACACGGGGGACTGCCCAGTTGTGAGCGACCACCCCTTTGGCGCCCTGGCCAAGCCTGGCCCCGGCCCGCCAACTCCAGCCAGTGCCGGTCAGGCGCGTGACCGGT
>JAKAWF010000148.1 GCA_021817025.1 bacterium | reverse complement strand
AGCAGTCCCGATACCCACAGCGGGCCGGTGGCCCGGCGCCGGCCGCCCAGCCTCATCAACCTGGAAAGCATTCTCATCCCGGTCACGATCCCTCCTTCAGTCGTGAACGTCGCCCACTGGAACGGATCGCCCGAGCGGCACCCCGCCCAGGCTCCTCTCTCTCGCTCTTATCCCTACGCCTGCTCAAAAGACCTACCCGCAGTTCACTAGTTGCGGCCTTCATCACCAAGTTTGTGGATACAGGTTGGTCAGCGGGTCCTGGGGCAACACTCCTGTGAGGCTGCTTTTGTAGGCACTCAGCTGATATGGAGGCGTGGGCAGGAAGGGCGTCGGCACCAAATTGCCTATCGCGTTTTCGTATGCCCACATCTGCTTCTGACCGGCCCCTGCGGCCTCAGTGGCGGCGATCACACGATCTACCGACGGGTTGGAATACCCATCCCCGCTGTCGGCGGCGCCCGTTGCGTAGATATCCTCACCCGTTGGGTAGTAGTCCGGCTCGTAAAGAAACCGCGGCGCACCGAAGTACACCATGTCCCAAGAGCACTTCGAAGATGCCTGCGTCATGCCCGCGCACTGCGTTGCAATCGGCAAGAGCGCATTCAGCGGCTCGGACGACAAGGACAGGTCGATCCCCGCCTCGCTTCGGAAGGTCGACTGCAGGATGGCCACCTCGTTAGCCACCGCCACGGTCCCAGTGACGTAATCCAGACTGAAGCTCAGCTCGGCCCCACTAGAAATGCCGGCGCCACACTCTCCGGACCCCGTTCCGGGATGCTGACAGGAGCTGGTCCCGCCAGGGACAACGTGCCACCCGTGCGCTGTCAGCAAGGCCCGGGCAGCAGATGGACTATAGGGCCAGAAGCCAGCCCTTTCCTGAGGTGATACCAGGTTCGTGGAAGGTGACAGAGGGACCGGTCCATTCGTGGCCACCGCGTCCCCGGAATAGACGCTACGAATGATCTGTGGCTGGTTGATCAGACTCTGGATTGCCTGGCGAACGTACGGCTGCGCAAAGATTGGGCCGCTGGTGGGATTGAGGTAGTCCAAGTCCACATACGTGAACGCCCAAACGTTCCAAGGCGCGACGGAGTAACCAAGACGCTTCAAGACCCCAGCTTGGGACGCGTCCTCGGGAGGGATGTACCCATAGTCGATGCTCCCTGATCGGAGGGCGTTGAACTCGGCGGAGGCCGACGTGAAGGGCTCCTCAACGAACGCCTTGACCCCCGAGTGACTCGGCCCCGAGTACTTCGCGTTCCGTAGGAATTCGACATATCCCGTAGACGCAACATACTTGGATAGATGCCAAGGCCCGTCCACGACCTGCCACAGCCGGTTAGACGCGTAATCGGCGGGCACAGCCGCTTGAGCGCTGAGGTATGAGTAGACCTGCTTGGCTCCTGCCGGGGTCTGATCATAGTTTCCAGGAGGATTAGTCGCGCTTGTCTTGTCCCAGGCGAGCGGCAGCGGGGTGACTTGGCTCAGCTCATTGTCGGTGAACCAATTCGCTGAGTAGCCACGATTGAGGTACAGCCTCACCACCAACGGAGAAACAATCTTGTAGCTGACCACGTTGTCTGGGAAGGTCCCAGGCACGTAGGGTCCAAAGTTCGCCTTTTCTTGCTTGATCAGGTTCATCCAGAAGACTACGTCGCGAGCATCAACGGTTTCGCCGTTCGACCACTTCCACCCCTTGAGCCGTATGGTCACCACGCTGTTGCCCTGGGAATAGGCCGGAGGGTAGGCCAGGCTCAGCGTCGTGTTCAGGGTTGGCTTCCCGGATTGGCCGAACCAGTACAGAGGTAGGTACATGAGGTACTGGAACTGCTCTTGGTTGACCGAGTCGAAGTACGCCCCGCTGAGCAATGGGAAGATGTAGTTGGGGGAGGCGCCAGGCTGCTCCGCGAAGGTCACTGTGGAGGGAGCCTTCGGGTGCTGAGAGCCAGCCCCGCCGCAACTGGCTAGGACCATGGCGCCGACCACGGCAGCACCAAGTGTCGCGACCTTGAGTTTCACACCGCCCCCTCCCTTGGCGCCATGGAATCCCTGGCGATTGCTGTCGGCAGGTCGAAGCTGGTGACCCGCAGAGTCACGCGACCCTTCATTGGCCCGATGGCCGGTCATGGAGACGGTCGACGGGCTCGACGTAACCAGCCACCAATCTGGCGTAGGCCCCTTCCAAGTGTCCACGTATCATGTCCAGGGCCTTTTCAGTGTCGTGGGCAGCCATGGTGTCGACTAGTTCCCTGTGCTCGCGATGACCGACCTCACTGAAGTCAGGGTTCACGAGGTTGCGCGTCAGCAGGAAGCGGAAAATGTGCGAGCGCAGCATGGTCCAACAGGAATACAAACGCTCATGCCGCGCAACCTGGTAGACCAAGTCATGAAAGCCAACATCCAGTTCGGCATATTCCCGAGGGCTGAGGCGGGCCGCTGCCTCGGGCATTTGGTCGGCCAGCGCCCTGAGACGAAGAAAGTCTTCCTGAGTGCCGCGGGCAATGGCCAGTCGCACGGCCAGGGTCTCGAGACTGGCCCTCAGCGTATAAACCTCCTCGACGTCCTGTGCCGTCAGGCCGACAACGATCGCTCCCCTATGACTGCGGATGGCCACGAGGCCCTCGTGGCCCAGCTGGGCGAAGGCGTCCCGTACCGGGCTCCGGCTCACCTGCAGCGCCGCTGAGATCTCTGCCTCGCGGAGGTGCTGGCCGGGCTTGAACCTCCCAGTGACGATGGCTTCGCGGATCCTGTCTGCCACTTCGTCGGAGAGAACCCGATGCGGGACGGCGGTGAGTGCGGCAGTCTCATGATCAGTGGATGGCACGGTGGATGTCATATTGTCGACAATCGATCGCTCTGTCAAGCCCCTTCCCAGACGACCGGAACTTCCTCGCGTGCCAGAGGCTGTTCTGCGATCTCCGCCCGAGCCGTCGCCCGATCGGCCGGGCGGGGCGGGCGAGCTCACCCCCTGGCTCCCTGTGTACGGGTCACCATGGCTTCAGACACCTGGAAGGCGTCAAAGCGCAGCCCCGTTGCTTGGCCCGCGTCCAGGGCCGAGAGGTAGGCAAAGGCGGGGGCCAAACGACTGGGCGAGATCATCTTCTCCCGCATCTCCGGGGTGTAGTGCCCCCAGGACATGGGAGTGTCAATGGGCGCGCCTGTGGTCGCGGTGTTGACCGCGATGTTGAACTCGGCCCCCTCGATGCTGAGCACCTTCATGAGGCCTTCCTGGCCATGCTTCGCAGGGGTGTATGCAGATTCGAGAGGGAAGCCCCGGAGAGCGGAGCCGGAGGAGATGAAGACGATGCTTCCGTGGCCTTGACCGATCATCGGCTCCCAGACCCCCTTAGCCATCACGAAGGCCCCCTGCAGGATAATGTCCACCTCCCGGCGCCAGCCGGCAAAGGTCCACTCCCGAAACGGGCGCGGCGTTAGCACGGCGGCGTCGTGAATCAGTGCCCGCGGAGCACCGACCTCACGCACCGCCCGATCCACGCCCGCCTCAGCGGAGGGGGCGTCGGCCAAGTCGACCGCCATGGGCAGTGCCTGGACCCCGAGCGCTTGGAGCTCACCGGCGAGAACCTTCAACTTCTCCTCCTGCACGTCGAAGAGGACCAGGTTCATGCCATGCCCCGCTAGCTCACGGGCGATCGCGTTGCCCAGACCGTCCGCGGCGCCTGTCAGAAAGCACCACTCGCCTCGGATGTCGTGCAGGCCCATCTTCTCACCTCCCAATTCAGGCAGTACCAGCCACGGCAGCTATAACCTTTCCCGGGGAATCGATCACCGCCACCGTCGGGCGGATCAGAGCTAAAGTGGTGGGTGCGAAGGGGGCGCGGTATTCCTCGATCACTCGGCTCGTCGACGAGTCGATCAACTCGCCAATCAGGGTTCCCTGCGTCACCGTCGATCCCAGTGCGGCTTCCGTGAGCGCCGGGACGAATATGCCACTCGTCGAGGTCGAGACCGCGTCCCACAACCTGGCCCGGGTGGGCGCCGGGCGCGCTCCCGCTGCCGGGGTTAGGACTCCAGCGCGACCGAGGGCTTGTCGCAATCCTTCGGCCAAGTCTTCGGCCCGCGCCAACTCATACATCCCACGACCGCCCGACTCGATCCAGACGGCCCGGGCTCCCCGCGCTGCCGCGTAACCGGTCAGACTTGACGATCTGCCGGGCGCGTCGGCGACGATCCGCGTCCCTAGCCACGAGGCTAGCTCTTCACTACCCTTTAGTTGGTAGGCGAAGCAATTTATGTTCCAGCTGCCCCCCCCGTGTACGTCTAGGACGAAGTCGGCGCCGTCAAGCGCGGCATCAGCAATCGCCTTCGCAAGCCTTTGGGTGTGTGTCCCCGACGCGTCGCCTGGGAAGCTGCTGTTAAGGTCCAGCCCGTCCAGCTGGTTAGCGCGCTGCCCGACCTGTACGGCTAAGGGGTTGGCCGACGGCACGATACGAAGTGTCCCCGATACCTCATCAGGGCTGACCGATTTGAGGAGAATCCTCAGGGCCAGAAGTGCCCAGGGAGCTTCGTCGCCATGGACGCCGGCAACAAGCAGCCCAACCGGTCCACCTCGTCCTGTCTTGCCGACCCGAAGGGGGATGGACCCAGTCCCGAGGCCGGCGCCGACGTAGACACTCGTCCAGCTCAGGTCAGATAGGCGCACCGTCATCCTCCATCGGCGTGGTCACATCGCACGCGCGCGGTCCAACCTCGATGTCGTGAACTCGTGGCGACAGTGGCCACCTAGCCGCCAACTGGGGCCGGAGTTGGCCTGGGGCGGGACGCTTGAGCCGTGAGCCACCGGGGGCCGACCTAGACCTAGAACCACTTTCTCCGCTGGAGGTCATCCTTGCTCCATCCACCGTCACCCGGTCTCCACCGCTCTCCTGTAGAGCGGAAAGGCCAACTCGCGAACGGTCCCTGGGTGCGACGCCGCCCATGCCTCCACCCAGTCCGCCACCTCCCTCATTGGCGCCATCCAGAGATCGCCCCGTTCCTGAAGCCCCCTGAGGTATCGCGAAATTGGCAGCACGCGCTCGGGCCTCCCGGAGATCGCCGGGTGCCAGATGGTGGTCACGAAACCGTTGATCTCAAGAGCAGCGGCGATCACAGACTGGTAGTAGGCGATGGCGTCAGCGGCGATCTGCGGCTGCATCGTGTAACCGGCGCTCGGCACATGCGCGAAGTGGGGTGCGTCGCTCATTGCAATGTCGATGGGCAGCTCAACCAGGCACCCAGACTCCGTCCTGATCAAGTACGGAAGGTGATCGTTCAGGAGGGAGGAGTCGTATTTGAACGACTCGCCAGCAAGGTAGTCTGCCGTGCGATGTGAGAATGCCGCATACGGGGCTCGATAACCGGATACGCGCGTGTCCAAAAAGTCCTGCAGCGCATTGCGCGACCGGACCAGAAGTTCGAGCTCCCTCTCCTGGCTTTGCTGGTTCGGGGGCTCATGCATGACCCCGTGACAGGCGATTTCGTGGCCGCCGCTTCCGATCCCGCGAACGGCTTCGGGGTATTGGTCGATGTTCCAGCTACTGACGAAGAACGTGCTGCGCAGCGAAAGTTCCCCGAGCATCTCCAATACGTTTGGAAGTCCAACGTCCTCGTAGCGCAGGTCGGAGAGCAGCTCGTATTTGGAGTAGCCAGTTCCTGGATGCTCCAGGTGCACCGTAGTGTCGAAGTCGATGTCCCACGCTATGGCAAGAGCGCACCGAGCGCCGTTCGGCCACCTTATCTGGCCCCGAAGTGCCAATGCCTTACTTCTCGAACCCGCGAAGGGACCGAGCGCGACGAGGGTCGGCCACCCAACGCTGCAGGCGGAGAGGAATGGTCAGGCGGGCCTGGCCGGGCGTCGGTCCTCGCGAAGTGTCCGTCGGCAGCGCGGCATGGCACTGCACGCCGCCTAGCTGGCCCCTTCTCTGCCACTCGGGACCAAGTGGGCTCCATTCGCAATTCAGGCTTCGGCCACTTCGGAGCAAGCGTAGGCGTCGCTGCACAACATGGGTTGGGCAGTTCCGCCGCCCCATTAAGGCGCCGTCACCCCGGAGGAAGTTGGGGGCCCCGGTCCTCATAGGGAGGCCACGACGGCCAGTGCCTTACCCGGGCTGTCGATACAGGCAACTGACGGCCGAAGGAGGGCTAGCGTGGTCTGCGGGTACGGCGCCCGGTACTCCTCGACAACCTCGCCGGTCACCGGGTCCAACATCTTCCCAATGACGGTCCCCTGCGGTACGGTCGTTCCGAGCGCATCCTCGCCGAGCTCCGGAACGTATATACCGCCCACTGAGTTGACCACGCGGTCCTTCAGCCGGGCATATCCTGGTACCTTTTCCGGCTGCGGGCTAGGTGTGAGCACCTGTGCACGCCCAAGGGCATGGCGCAGGCCCGCCGCCAACTCCTCGGCCCGCGACAGTTCATGGGCGCCGCGCCCACCAGCCTCGATCCATACCGCCTTCGCGCCGAGCGTCACGGCGTGGCCGCTGAGGCTGGTCGCACGATCGGGGGCATCGGCAACCAAGGTGGTGCCTAGCCACCGGGCGAGCTCCTCACTGCCCCGAAGCTGGTATGCAAAGCAGTTGATGTTCCAGCTCCCTCCCCCGTGAACATCCAGCACGAAGTCGGCCCCATTCAGTCCGTGACTAGTTATCGCGGCCGCTAGCCTTTCGGTGTGACTTCCTGTGTCACTTCCAGGGAAGGAACTGTTGAGATCCAACCTATCGAGCTCATTCTCCCTCTGGTCGATCTGGACGGCTAAAGGGTTGGCTGAGGGCAGCACGCGCAGCGTGCCCACCACATCTCCCAGGCTTAGGGTGTCCAACAGGCGGCGAATCGCAAGGAGCGCCCAGGGTCCCTCGTCCCCGTGCACCCCGGCCACAAGAAGGCCAACGGGGCCTCCGCTGCCAATTTCGCCGAACTGAAGCGCGACGTCCGGATGCCCCAGACCTCCGCGAACGGGCACAGTCCACCACCTAAGCTCGTCAGCGCGCATATCTACCTCCAATCATCCCGGTCGCAAGTGGGAGCACGGCGCTCGCGGGGTTAACGCGACCCCGGGCCATCCGGAGTGCGCTCCTGCTAGCAGCCAACGCCAGCGCTGGTACCGTCCCCTTCCGCAATCTCGATGGCACCGTCACTTCGTGAAGTACCAATCTTCTGGGTAGATCTGCACATTCGGGTCCTGTGGGAACACTCCACTCAGATTCGACTTGATCGCAGATATTTGGTAATAGCCGGTTGGCAGCCAAATGACCGGTAGGTTGTCCGCGATGTAGTTCTCGTATTGGTAAAGGACCCGTGTGCCCGATTGAACGTTCGTGGCGTCGATGAGCCGAGTGGCAACCGAACTGTCATAGTGCCCCTCGTTAGCCACCGACCCTGGTGCGAAGAGCGACTCTCCGGTCGGGTAGTAATCGGGAGAGTAGGTCCAGGCGAACCCATTCACTGATGCGTCCCCCATCTGCCAAGTACAGGTCGACGCCTGCGCTGGGTTGCAGCCGAAGATTGTCCCGATAACTTGCCCGCCGACTTCGGACTGAAGTGAAATGGAGATGCCGGCCTGGCGGGCGGTGCTTTGGAAGATAGCCATCTCGGTCGTGAGAGCTGTGGACCCCGCCGCGTAGAGCATGCTGAAGGACAGCTGCTGCCCGGCGGAGACGCCCGGACCACACTCATTGGCCCCGCTACCTGGCCTCACGCACGCCATGACCCCCGCACTGTTCAGCGCCCACCCGTGCGCCGCGAGCAAGCCTTTTGCCGCTGCGACGCTGTAGGGGTACGGATTGTGGAGTTCCGTGCTGTCCAGGTCCGAGCTCGAGGGCTTGAGAGGCACTGGCCCGTAGGTCGGGTGATC
>JAKAWF010000147.1 GCA_021817025.1 bacterium | reverse complement strand
GCTTCCGTCACGTGGCATGCTCCTCGCTGCCTCCCTCGTCCAGCATCAAGCCCGCCGGCACGGTCCCAGCCCTGACCCGATGGCGGTAACCGAAGGTCTTACGCCGCTGCTGAACCTGGCTAACGTACACGGCCACGATCACAAGCGCACCCACGGCAACCACCTGCCAGTACGACTGCAGCCCCAGCTCAACAAAGCCGTTCTCCAGAACACTGATCAAGATGGCGCCAAGCCCGGCCCCAAGCACGGTGCCCTCACCGCCGGTGAGGGGAGCCCCTCCAATGACCACCGCCGCCACCCCCAGCAGCAGGGTGTTCTGGCCGGCAATAGGGGTCGCGGTTTGGAACTGGCTTGCCTTGAGAAAACCTGCGAACGCCGCCGCTACTCCGGCGAGGGCGTACACCCAGAGAATGACGCCATTAGGAGTGACCCCGGCCCGCACCAAAGCGTCCCGGTTGGCGCCCAGGGCGAATATATGGCGGCCCAAGGTAGTCATTCGCTCCACGAACAGGAACAAACACAAGACCACAATCCCAATGGCTACCAAAATGGGCAGAAACCCTACCAGGCTGCCGTTGCCGAGTTCGAACGAACTCGGCGGAAAGGAGGACAGGGGCTCCCCGCCGCTGATCAGGTCGGCGGCCCCGCCGAAGATGCCCAATGTCCCCAGGGTAACGATCAGGGGTTCAAGCTTCAGCTTCCCGATCACGAAGCCATTGAAAAGACCGCCCACCAATCCAACCGCCAGAGCCACCCCCAAACCCAGCAACATGAGTCCGATGTCGGTTCCGGTCTGCCCATGGTAGAGGCCTGACATGATCGCCCCGCCGCTCATTCCGCCCAGGCCCAGCATCGCCCCCACCGACAGATCGATTCCACCCGAGTAAATAGCCAGACTCTCCCCCATGGCCAACAGCGCCACCGGCACCGCCACAACCAAGATATTGTCCAGGCTGCCGACGGTGGCAAACCCCGGCGCGATTAGCGAGAACACCACGGACACCAATACCAGTACCGCTAGCAGCATCACCCAGGTGCTCCAGCGGCCAATGTCAAGCATCCTTGACATAAATCCGGCGCGCACCTTAATGCCCAGCCCCAGCCGTCACTGCACCTAATCCCACTTCTCTTACCCTCAACTCGCCGACCCAACCATGAAGCCGGTCAATTTCTCGACCGACGTCTCCTCGGGAAGGAACTTAGCCACCACATGGCCGGCCCGCATCACGATGATCCGGTTCGCCATCTGCAAAACTTGGGGCAGGTTGTGGCCGACCATGACTACGGTTCCGTCCTGTCGTACCGCTGAACGCAGGGTGTCGAAAAAGGCGGCCGTCTCGCGGGGCCCGAGGGCCGCGGTTGGCTCGTCAAGCAATAGAATCCGGGCCCCGAAATGAAGCGCCCGCGCCACCGCGACGGCCTGCCGTTGGCCACCGCTAAGCGTCCGCACTGCGGTCGCTGGATCTGGCATCTTGATCCTGATCTCGGCCAGCGCATTCCGTGCGACCGCCATCATAGCACGACGGTCAAGGATCTTAACGCCAAAATACGACTTGGTAAGCTCTCGGCCAAGGAAAATGTTGTCACAGATAGACATGGTCGGGGCTAGCGCCAAGTCTTGATAGAGCGACTCTATCCCCACCGCGCGCGCGTCTCGAGCGGTCTTCAGGTCCACCTCCTTGCCGTTGACGGCTATGCTGCCGCTGTCCGGCCGTACGACCCCGCTCAGGATTTTGAGCAACGTCGACTTGCCGGCGCCATTATCCCCGACGATGGCATTGAGCCCTGGCCCGAACTCGAAGTTGACGTTGTCCAGAGCTGCGACGGCCCCGTAATACTTCGTCAATCCAGTCCCCGTGACCGTACTGCCGACTGCCTGCGTCGCTTGCGACAAGTGCCACCTCCTTGCCCGATCAAGTACTGTCGGCCCGCCCTCCGGCCGGGCCTCTTGGAGCCCCTCACCCTGAGCGTAGCCATTCCCGCCCGGATAGGGGGGCGAGCCCCATTGGGGCCCGCCCCCGCCTCGCCTTGTCTCTCGTGCCCACTGATCCCGGTCCGCCAACCTTGGGACGGCGCCCTGCTCAGCTAGCTAATCCCCAAGCCGTCCTCAACGCATCAAGGAGCGGTAGAACTGTAGGGCACATTAGCGTACTGCGGGTCACTTATATTGCTCGGCGTCAGCACGATGTCGCCCGGGTTCACACTCCGCACGATCTGTGACTTCTTTCCGGTGAGTGCGTCCACCGCGTACTTCATAGCCAGCTGCCCTACGTAGTAGGGCTTTTGCGCAACGAGGGCTTGCATGACTCCAGCCTTCAGCAGCGCGACCTCTTGAGGCTCGGCGTCGATGCCAACCACCTTGACCACCCCCGCCTTACCTAACGCCTTGACAGCCGTGCCAACTCCCTGGCTCGTGAACGAGTCGACGGCGAAGATGCCTGCCAAGCCCGGGTGCGACGACAGCAGGTCCGTGGCGATCGAGTCGGCCGTGGTGATTGAGTCGTGGCTAAACTGCTGGGGCAAGGTGGCCAACCCGCCTTGGGTCGCCGCAGTTACGAAACCCGCGGCACGGTGCAAATTCGAGGTCAACCCCGGGGTGGAGTCGATCACCCCCACGGTGCCTTTGCCTCCGAGCAGCTTCACCATTGCCTTACCGGCCGCCAATCCGAGATCCGTGTTGCCACTGGTAATGAACGACAGGGCATACTTGGTGTTGCTCATGTCCGCTTCGGACTCATTGATTATGATCACAGGAATCTTGGCTGCGGCGGCCGCTTTGAGCCCGGCTAGGAATGGGGGCAGATTGCCGTCGGCGGACAGCAGAATTGCATTCACCTTTTCCGAGATCAGGTCATTGAAGAGCGGAACCTGCTCCTCAGCATCGAACGTGGCGGGCGCGACTTCCTTCAAGGTTACGTGGTCGGCCGTGGCCTGAGCCAAGGCTCCCTTCCAAATGGAGAGAAAGTAGGGGTCGATGTTGTTGCCGTTGAGAAGCCCGACCGTGAAATGTTTCGCCGTCGGGGTTGTGCTGGTGCTGCCGCACCCGCTCACCAGCAGCAGCGGTACGGCGGCCGCTAAGGTCGCCAGAATTCCTAGCCTGCCCAGTCTCATGGTAGATCCTCCACGCAATTGGTCGACGTAATGGTGCCCACCGCTCGAGCCACTAACGAAATCGGGACGCCGCTTCGCGATGGAGTCCGTGGACGCGCCCCTGTGCGCACCGAGAGCGGCCGTCCACCGGCAACTCACTGCCGCAGGTTACGGTCTTCGCTCTTCACTCACCTCCTTTAGCGCCGCCTCGCGCAGTCCCGTCATGTAGCCGATGGCTTGCAGCCGCCCCAAGGCCGAGTACCCCGCGACATCGGCATGGTCGCCCTCCAAGGTCGGGGTGTGGTCCGAGCGAGCGGGTCCGTCAAAGCCGATGTCACGGTAGGCGCGCATGCACTCCAGCATGTCGGTCTGGCCCTCATCGTGGAAGGTCTCCACAAACGACTCCGGAGTCCCGCGCACGTCCCGAAAGTGAACAAAAGCGATCTTCTTGTCCCGACCAAAGTCGCGAATGACCTTGGGCACGTCGGAGGTCATCAGAGTGAAATTGCCCTGGCAAAAAGTGATCGCGTTGGCGGGACTCGGCACCAGTTCGATGAGACGCTCGAAGGCGGCGGGAGTCCGCATGATCCGGGCCACGCCTCGAATTGGGGAAAGCGGGGGATCGTCCGGATGCATGGCGAGGGTGACCCCGGCATCCTCGGCGACGGGGACAATCCGCTCCAAAAACGCACGCAAACTGTCCCACAAAGGCTGTTCGTCCACGGTGCCTTCGCGAGGCGGCGGGAGGCTCGCCTGAGTTTTGTAGTCGAAACTGGTCACCAGCGCGCCGCCCCGCCCCAGGGTCGTGCGCGAGGTGCGCATCCAACCCAACATGGCCGACCAGTTGTAACACCAGACCTTGATCCCCAGGGCCCCCATGCTCTTAATCAGAGTTTCCACTTGAGCCAACTCGTCGTCGCGCCCGGCGCCACCCAAGCGGATGCGGTCCATCGGGGGGTTGTCTTCGATCACGGTTAGCTTAAGTCCGGTGCTCTCAACCATTTCCTTGTACTGCTGAAGCGGAGCCAGGTCCCAGGGCAGATCAGAGCGGCTGCCCCGCCAGTCCATGCTGCCTCGAGGCAAAACGCCAACCGCATCCTCCACTCCGATTTGGCGAAAGATTTTCCACAGTGGCGTCGGCTGGGGCTCAACTAAAATCTCTGCGAATCTCACGGGATTGGTTCTCCAAAGTCAGGGCTCATGGTCTGATCCGATCGGAGCGGTCGCGCAACAAAATGGCCCAAGTACACTAACCTCATCTTGCCCGCCCACGGCATCACCCGGCCGCACGTACGTGGGCCTCGGGCTCTTCGAGGAACAGAGCCACGCTCCAGCCTTCGTCGGCGCTCAATTTGCGCAGATGAGCTAAGGCGGTCATCACGCTCTGGGGGCTGACGGGCGGGTCGGTACCAACCGCGCGGCCAAGTTCCGCGGCTACGTCAGCTACCCGCACCGGGCCGCGGCCGGCTCGGCGAAGCGCGGCTCGAATGCAGTCCGGGGCGGTGACCTCAGCGAACTTGATGCTGCGGGCGAGGAGTTCCAGGCCGGCTCGATGCGGCAGCGGCGGCAGGTGAGCCGGACACATTAGCTCGAAATCCACGGCTTCCAACCTACGCAAGCCAGCCAGGTAGTCGTCCACGTCGGCGTACATCGGCGCGAACACCGAGTGGCCGTGCGCTGCCGGAACGCCTTCACCCTGGACTCCATCTCCGGTGAAGAGCGCACCGCTCTGGGCATCGAGATATGCGCAGTGACCCCTGGTGTGGCCCCGGGTCTGGACGACGGTGAGCCGTCGCGAACCCACGTCCAGGGCCTCCCGATCGCGAAGAGGACGCTCAACCGCCACCGGCTCCCCGGCCAGCCCGGCCAGCACCGCACGCTCGGAATCGATCGCATACCCGGCGCTGAGCTGCAACCAGTATTCGCGCCACTGCCTATCAAAGCTCTCCACCCAGGCGACCTCGTCCAGGGGAGCGCCGATGGCCGCCCCGGTAGCCGCTTTGACCGCAAAGGCTCCCCCCATATGGTCAGGGTGACCATGGGTCACCAGCAGGA
The DNA here is from genome assembly GCA_021817025.1 of bacterium. The sequence goes on along the minus strand of JAKAWF010000147.1, from coordinate 2,807 downwards.
GCTCGATCTCCTGAGGCGCAAGATCAACCTCCCTCAGAGCCGGTGCCAGGGCCGCGTCGTAGGTGGTGGCCACGCCGCTGTCGACCAGAATGGCGCGGGTGCCCCGGATTAGATAGACCGTCAGCGGGCAATTTGCAACCTGAGGGTAATCGGTACTCAGCGCATACACCTGATCCGCAATCTGCGTGGCCAGCACTTTTGGAGACCTTCTACCCTTCGCCCGCATCACGGCCCTCGGGATAGGCGTCCCAGAGGTGGTGGTTGGGGGGGATCACCGACTGGCCTCCGTCCACCACCAAGACTTGGCCGGTGACGAAGTCCGATCGAGCTGAAAGCAGGTACTCCACAGCCCAGGCAACATCTTCGGTAGTTCCCCAGCGCCCGGTCGGACACAGCGCGTTGAGCGAGGCGCGCTGCTCAGACTGGTTGGAGGCCGCAGCCAGCAGCTGGTCATTCATCGGTGTGCTGATCACTCCGGGTGCGATCGCGTTGCAACGAATACCCCGTCCGGCATACTCGGCCGCCACCTGTCGGGTGAGGGAAATGATCGCCCCCTTGGTCGCCGCGTAGACGGCGAAGTGAGGGAACCCCAACAGCGCCTGAGTGGAGGTGATGTTGACGATACGCCCGCCTTCGCGAGCCAGCATCTGCCTCAGTGCCGCCTTGGTGCCCCACAAGACTCCGCCGAAGTTCACCGCCATGCCGCGGTCGCACTCGGACTGCGCGATGGCATCGGCCGATCCCACAATGTTGAAGCCCGCGTTATTGACCCAGAAACGCAGCGGTGCCAATTCGACCGCCAGCGCCGCCGCGCGCTCATGAACGGCCGGGTCCGCAACGTCGCCGATCAGGGGGAGAAACCGACCCGGGCCGTCCAGACGCTGTTCCGCCGCCGCCAGGCCCCCGGAGTCTACATCTACGCCCACCACCTGCACGCCGAGGCGCACTAGCATCTGCGCCACGGCCAGTCCGATGCCGCTCGCGGCACCGGTGACCACACAGCTGCTACCAGCCGCAAGGCCAGGCGGCCCGAATCGGCTCGCGTCGTGCTCAGCCATGAGCGGCCCCCTCAGGATTCGGATCGTTGGCACTCTCCATCGTCGCCGTCACCGTCCCGAAGACCCCGAAGTCCGCGGTTACGAGGTCGCCGGAGGCCACGAAGCAGTGGCCAGTACAGGTTCCGGTGCTCACCACCTCTCCTGCCTTCAGCGGGATCCGGTGATCAGAGGCCCAGTTCGCCATCCAGGTCAGGGACGTCAAGGGGTTGCCCATGGCGGCACTGCCCACTCCAGTTTTGACGATCTGCCCATTGAGACTGAGCTCGATGAAAGCGGTGTCCAACCCCTTGGCCTGCCAGTCGTCGATGGGACTGCCGCAAACCAGCACGCCGCCTCCGCCGTTATCGAGGCTTGGTCCAAAGTACCCACTGGCGCCGTACCAATCAAGGAAAACCATGTCGCCAATCTCCAACACCGGGAATGCTGACTCGACGGCACGGGCCACCTCCGCCTCGCAGTAGGGATGGACTCTTTCTGGGAGGTCTTCGGCGAGCTTGAAGGCGAACTCACACTCAACCTCTCGATAGTTGATGAAGAGATTGGCGGCGAGGGTCGCCGGGCTTGTGAAGACCCGTGACTTGTAAAGTCGACCCGGGGAGGGCGTGGGCATCCCCTCGATCGCCCTGATCTCTTCACTGGCTGCGCCTATCTTCCAGCCCGCCGTTGGCCAGCCCAGGCGCGCATCCAAGCCCAGCATCACGGCTATGACCGAGGACCAATCCCGGGTTTGCAGGTGAGCCGGCAGCTCCACCGCATGACGCCCGATCCGCCCGTCCGCGATCAGGTCGACCACTTCCCGAAGCTCAGCCTCGGACAGGGGTGAGGTGCGGGCGCAGGGTACGGCCCCGCCGGGCGGCGTCGGCCCGTGGATCGGCCGACCCACGGCGCCGATGGCCTGGTTTAGCATCGCGCCCGGACGCGCTGGCTCAGCGCTCACTTCAGCGCCCTGGCCAAGTGGCCAAGGGCCACGCACGGCCGAAAACCAAAAGGCTCGTCAATAAAGAAAGCCAGCTCCCGCCAATTGGACGCGAAAGCTGCCTCGGCAGAGCACTGGCGCCTCGCACGGCGCGCCACGATGGCGGCGTAGGCAAGCCGACGTGAGCCACCAAGCCCGAGCCGTTCAGCGACCGGCCCCGTGCTCACTGAACCGCGACCCGTCGGGCGGGACCAACGAGGTGGCCGCGGGGCAGAGTCGCCCCCAGAGCTGCCGAAAGTTCGTCAGCCGCTCTGAGCACGTGGGGGCCGAGGCTCAGTGCCTGCTCCAACGTCATAAGGAAGCTCGGCGCGGACACGCTCACGGCTCCGACGACGGAATTATTGTGATCCTTGAAGGCCGCGCCGACGCAGCGGATGAGCTCTTCGTTCTCCTCGTCATCGATGGCGAAGCCCCGGGCCCGCACCGCGGCTACCTCCTTGCGCAAGGCGGCCACGTTGGTGAGCGTTCTTGGCGTCCGGGCCGTGAGCGGTAGCCGCTCCATGAGCGCTTCCCGGTCGGCATCGGGCAGGGCGGCCAGGATCGCCTTGCCCATGGCGGTACTGTGCAACTGTAGCGGCAGACCAACCTTGGAGACTGAGCGGTAGGGCCTGCTGCCATCAAGCTTCTCCACGTAGACGGCAGCTTCACCCACCAGCAGCGCGAGGTGAATGGTGTCACTGGTATGGCGGCGGAGGTCATCGAGAGCCGCGCTCGCGATCAGCGCGTAATCGCGGATCCCGTTAGCCATCCCTGCCACGACGAAGATCTTGGGC
>JAKAWF010000146.1 GCA_021817025.1 bacterium | reverse complement strand
TGCGCACGTAGGCGTGTTCAGAGGTGAAGCCGGGGCCCCAGACCGCAGCCAGGATCTCCCGGTGGGTTCTGACCCTGCCCCGATGGCGGATCAGGTCTTGGAGCACCCCCTTCTCCATGGGAGTGAGCCGGACTGGCAAGTCTCGAACGAAGATCTGGTTGGCCCCGAGGTCGATGCGGATCAGGCCCAGGTCGACGGTGAGCTCTCCTGGGTCTGGCTCGTGACGCCGCAGGCGCGCCTCCACCCTCGCCAGCAGCTCTGAGGTGCCGAATGGCTTGGGGAGGTAGTCGTCGGCGCCGGCGCGCAGGGCGGCCACCTTGTCCGCCTCCTGGCCCCTCGCACTCACCACCAGGATCAGGGGCATCTGGTCCCATTGCCTGATGGTCCGGAGGACGTCCATCCCGTCCATGTCGGGAAGTCCCAGGTCTAGGATGATCAGATCGACGCGAGAGGTGCCGAGCGCGCCCATGGCACCGCGCCCGTCCCTGACGGTTCGCACCCGATAGCCCGCACCCAGCAGGGTGTCGTGAAGAAACCGGCCAGTTCCGGGATCGTCCTCCACCACCAGCACGTTGGCTGCAGGGGCGCCCTGGCCGGTCATGGTGGCAGCGCCGCAGCGGCTCCCACTGGAGGAGGCTCTGGCCTGGGAGCCAGCGGGACCAAGAGATGCAGTTCTGCGCCGCCCGCCCGCGGGCTGTCGATCCAGAGCGCCCCCCCCATGGCCTCGGCGAGTCCCCGGCTGACCGCCAAGCCGAGACCGAGGCCTCGCGAGTTGTGGCTCGCGGAGTATCGTTGGAAGAGCCGTTCGCGGACCTCCGGGGTGATCCCGGAGCCGTGGTCGCGGACCAGGCATTCGGCGGCGGTGCGCCGGGAATCGGACGGCGATGTGACCACCACTTCGGACCGATCGCTCGAAGCGTGGACCTTCACGTTCCGGAGGGCGTTGTCAAGTATCTGCTGAACTCGATCCCAGTCGGCCACCACCAGGACCGGCGCCGGCGGCACTTCCACCGTGAGGGTGAGGTCTTGTCCCCATCGGACGCCGACCTCACGAGCGGCCTCGCAAAGGTCCATGACCTGGCTCTCCACGTGGAGCTGTCCGCTCTCGATCCTCGCCATCTCCAGCAGGTCACCGATCAGGCGATCGATACGCCGTGCCTCGCCCGCGATCAGGGCGGGGTACTCAGCCAGCTGCGCCGGGTCTCGGATTGAGCCCTCCGACAGAGCCGTACTGTACCCGAGGAGGGCGGCCAGCGGAGTCCGGAGTTCGTGACTGACGGTTGCCAGGAGGTCTCGTCTGAATGTCTCAGCGCGTTGGGTGGCGGCCAGGGCAGCCTCCGTGCGGGCCAACTCGGTGCGGGCTTCCAGGCTCTGCTGAAGCGCCGACTCCGCTTGCCTCAAGGCCAGGTTCCGCCGCTTCAGCTCGCGGCTGACCGACTGCGATTCCAGCAGATGGCGACGCCGCGAGGTGCCCAGGGCTGCCACTCCCAGGCACACCAGCAGGAAGATCACCCAGCCAGCTGTCTGGGCGGTCGAGTAGATCGTGAGATGCCCGACCGGTGGGAGGAAATAGTAGTCAACTAGCAAGGCCGATGCCAGTGACCCCGCCACGGCCGCCGGAAATCCAAAGGAGGTTGCCGCCACGGCCACGACTGCCAAGTAGAGGAAGCTGTACGCCTGTGGCTGACGGGGCACGCCCAGCCGGACCAGCAACGCGGTCAGCACCCCCAGCCCCAGCAGGGTGGCGAGACTCCCAAGGAGCGCACGCCCCCATCTGGGTCTGGGCCACTGCGTCGCGGCGAAGGTGGCGGCGGGTTCCGCGACCGACAATCGAAGCTCGTGAAGTGATCTCACTGGAGTCTAGACTGAGATGGTACCAAGCGCTAATCCGGGGCCGAGTCGTCGATCTGGCCGGGGCGAGCCAGGACCGCGGTTGGTTCCGCGGCTCCCCGGGATTGGTTTGAACAGCCAAGGGGCCGTCGGGTGAGGCGAGGAGAGCTGACCGTTTTCCTGGGTTCAGCGCCCGGGGTCGGCAAGACCTACTCGATGCTGGAGGAAGCCCGCCAGCAGGTGACCGAGGGAACCGACGTGGTGGTGGCGTGGGTCCAGACCTACGGTCGGCCGCTCACGGAACTCGCCCTCGAGGGACTCGAGCGCATTCCTCCCCAGGTCGTCACCTATCGTGGGATCACGCTGGATGAAATGGATGTGGCCGCCACCGTGGCTCGGCACCCCAAGGTGGCGTTGGTCGACGAGCTCGCTCACACCAACGTGCCCGGCAGCCCTCACGAGAAGCGGTGGCAGGATGTGGAGGCCATTCTCGCAGCCGGCATCGACGTGTGGAGCACCGTCAACATCCAGCACATTGAGAGCCTGCGCGATGTGGTCGAGCAGGTCACCGGTGTGGCCGTCCGCGAGACTGTCCCAGACGCGGTCCTGGACTCGGCACGGGAACTCCGATTGGCCGACATCACCCCGGAGGCGCTGCGCAAGCGCATGCGGCATGGCAACATCTACCCCCCCGAGCGGGTGGAGGTGGCATTGCAGAGCTTCTTCCGGGAAGGCAACCTGGCCGCGCTGCGGGAACTGGCGTTGCTCTACACCGTGGAGCACCAACGGGCCCAGGTGGCCGTCCCGGCTACGGTGTCCTCACATGACCGGGTTCTGATTCTGGTGCCGCCGGACCACACCGCTCTGGGGCTGATCCGCCGGGGGGTCAGGATGGGCAGGCGGCTCTCCGCTCCGGTCACCGTGCTCGCGCTCGAGGGCCGCGGTCAGGACGACAGGCTGGTTTTCAAAGCCGCCGCTCTGGCCGAGGACCTGGGCACCGAGTTCCGTCGCTGCCCGACCGATGGCTCAGTCGATGTGGTTGTGGCGGAGATCGCGCGGTCGGGGGCCACCGACCTCGTGGTGGCGGCTCCGACGGGGTCAAGATCGGACGCGCGTCAGCAGGCGCTTCTGGTCCAACTGCTGGGGAACCTGGGAGAACGGCACCTTCACGTCATCGGGCGAAGGTTGGGAACGAGGCCGTCTGGTGAGGTGGAGAAGCGCCCCGATCCGGGCGCGCTGCTGGATTCAGACCCCAATCGGGGAGTCAAGGGATTGCTGCGCCTGTATCTGGGATACGCGCCGGGGGTCGGCAAGACCACCAGGATGCTGGAGGAGGCCGGCAGGCGCCAGCGGCGCGGGGCCGAGGTGGTGGTCGCCGCCGCCGGAGGACGGGGCCGTCCTTCAGTCCGGTTGCTGCTGTCAGGGCTGATGGTGGTCCCTTCGCTGGCAACTGGGGCGATCGACCTCGACGGTGTTCTGCGCCAGAACCCGAGCGTGGTCTGTGTCGACGATCTGGCAGTCCGTGACCTCGACACCGGCGAGGCTCGCCATCAGCAGGTCCACCGCCTGCTGGATGCGGGGATCAATGTGGTCGGCACCGTGGGAGTCATCGACATCCCCGGTTTTCAGGTGGCCCGCGCGGCGCTGGTCGGGTACCGCGACGATTCCGATGGTCAGACCGTTCCCCTGCCGGACTCTGTAGTCGATCGGGCCGAGGAGATCGAACTGGTCGACTTGCCGCCCGCCGAGCTGCGGGAGCGGGTGCGATCGGGCTGGATCGTGGACTCCTCCCGGGTGGCGGCCGCTCTTGGGGCATTCCAGGAGGACTTGCTGGAGGAGCTTCGATCCGCCGCGCTGAGAAGAGTCGCCAGCCACACGGAGCAGCGGCTGCAGCGCTACATCACCACCAAGTCGATCCGCACGGTCTGGGCTGTGCAGGAGCGGATTGCGGTCGCGTTGCGTCCCGACAGGGTGGAGCTGGCTCGCAAGCTGCTGGAGTCAGGAGTCCGGATGGCGCGGCGCGAAGATGCGACCGTGGTCTTGGTCACTGTGATATCGGATCGGCCCAGCCGGACCGAGTCGAGCGCTCTCGAGGAGCTTTCCAAGCTGGCCGCGGGACACGGAGTGCGCTTGGTGCCGATCCCGGAGCAGGGCGGAGTGGCGGAAACGCTGGTCCGCTGGGCAGAGACCCATCAGGTGACGACCATCATCATGCCCGCTCCCAGGATCCGACGGCGCCTGCCCTGGGAGCGGCCGGTGGCCCTGGAGGTGATTCGGCGGGCTCGCGACACCGACATTCACATCCTCGGGAACAGGCTCATCCCGGATGCGCTCAGCGAAGCCGGGAAAGGGACAAGTTGAGCTGAAGTACGTCAACGTAGGCGGGGCCGAGGAAGCCGAGTTCCGACCCCTGGGTCTGGCTCTCGATGAGCTGCCGCAACCTCGTCGTCGACAGCCCGGTCGCGCGTGCCACCATCGGAATCTGAGCCATGGCGTCGGCGGGAGTTATGTCTGGATCGAGCCCGCTGCCCGAGGTGGTGACCAGGTCCGTGGTGGGCCTGACTCCCTGCCGGTGCCAATACTGGATGAGGCTGCGAGTCTCCTGCACCAGCAGCTTTGATCTCGGCCCGAGGTTGGCGGCACCGGAGGAGCCCGGCCGGCCGTTGGCCAGCAATGGGTTGTCGGCGTCGGGGCGCCCGTGAAACCAGGCTGGACCGGTCCAGCTCTGGCCGACCAGCGTCGAGCCGTCCGGTCCAATCGAGCCATTGGCCTGGCTGGAGAAGAGCAGTTGGGAGACCCCGGTCCCGACCAGCGGGTAGCCGAGCCCGAACACGACGATGGCGACAAGCGCGAGGACGATCGCTCCGCGTAGCTGGGCTAGCATTCGGTGGCGGCTCCTTCTGGGTCAGTAGAGGTGGGTGGCGGTGAGCAGGAGGTCGATCAACTTGATCCCTACGAACGGGGTCACCAGGCCTCCCACTCCATAGATCAGGACATTGCGGCGCAGCACCGAGGCGGCCCCGGAGGGACGCCAGCGCACGCCCCTCAAGGCGAGCGGGATCAGGGCGACGATGACCAGGGCGTTGAAGATCACGGCCGACAGGACCGCGCTCTGGGGACTGTGCAGGTGCATGATGTTCAAGGCCTGCAGCTGGGGATAGGTGGCCGCGAACAGGGCCGGGATGATCGCGAAGTATTTCGCCACGTCATTGGCGATGGAGAAGGTGGTGAGTGCTCCCCTGGTTATCAGCAGTTGCTTGCCGACCTCCACCACTTCGATCAGCTTGGTGGGGTTGGAGTCGAGGTCCACCATGTTCCCAGCCTCCTTGGCGGCGGTGGTACCGGTGTTCATCGCCACCCCGACGTCCGCCTGAGCCAGGGCGGGGGCGTCGTTGGTGCCGTCACCGGTCATGGCCACCAGCTTGCCGCCCGACTGCTCCTGCCGGATGAGCGCCATCTTGGTCTCGGGGGTGGCCTCCGCCAGGAAGTCGTCGACTCCGGCCTCGCGGGCGATGGCGGCTGCCGTGAGCGGGTTGTCGCCGGTGATCATGACGGTTCTGATACCGGCCTTGCGCAGCTCGGCGAAGCGCTCGGAGATACCGGGCTTGACCACGTCCTTGAGCTCGATGACTCCCAGCAAGTCGGGCCCGTCAGCCACCGCCAGCGGGGTCGATCCGGCCGCGGCTATCCGGTTGACCACCTCCTCCAGCTCTGCGGGTACCTTGCCGCCGAGATCCACGGCCCAGCGGCGGACGGCATCGGCGGCGCCCTTGCGGATCTGGCGTTCCCCGATGTCAAGACCGGACATCCGGGTGGTGGCGGAGAACGGCACGAAGTTGGTGGACCCCGTGGGTGAGCCATCGGAGATCTCAAACCGGTCTCTGGCGAAGGCCACGATGGACCTGCCCTCGGGAGTCTCGTCGGAAAGGGAAGACAGCAGAGCGGCCCGGGCCAGATCACGATCACGGTGCCCACCCACGGGAATGAACGCCGAGGCCATCCGGTTGCCCAGGGTTATGGTTCCCGTCTTGTCCAGGAGCAGGGTCTGCACATCGCCGGCTGCCTCCACCGCCCGGCCGCTCATGGCCAACACGTTGTGCTGCACCATGCGGTCCATCCCGGCGATCCCGATGGCGGAGAGCAGAGCACCGATGGTGGTCGGGATCAGGCACACCAGCAGGGCCACCAGGATGACCACGGAGACGGTCCCACCCGCGTATTTCGCGAAGGGGTAGAGGCTGACCACCACCGGCAGGAAGACGATGGTCAGGGCGGCCAGCAGGATGGTCAGAGCGATCTCGTTGGGGGTCCGCTGCCGGTTGGCGCCCTCCACCAGCGAGATCATCCGGTCCATGAACGTGTGCCCGCGTTCGGCCGTGATCCGAACCACGATGCGATCGGAGAGCACCTTGGTGCCCCCGGTCACGGCCGAACGGTCCCCGCCGGATTCGCGGATCACAGGGGCGGACTCGCCGGTGATGGCGGACTCGTCCACGGATGCGATCCCCTCGGTTATCTCCCCGTCCGATGGGATCACGTCGCCCGCCTCGCAGACCACCAGGTCTCCCCGGCGCAGATCTGCCGACATCACCTGCTCCTCGGCTCCGGCCGGGGTCAGCAGGCGGGCGACCGTGTCGGAACTCATCCTGCGCAAGGTGTCCGCCTGCGCCTTGCCGCGCCCCTCCGCCACCGCCTCCGCGAAGTTGGCGAAGATCACGGTCAGGAAGAGCCAGATGGTTATGCTCCAGCTGAAGACGCTGGGATGGAAGGTCGCCTCGAGCAGGGTGACCGCCGTGCCCACCAAGACCACGAACATCACCGGGTTGCGGATCTGGACCCTGGGGTCGAGTTTCAGAAAGGACCCCGCCAGGGCCTGGCGAAGGATCTGGCGGTCGAAGAGTCCCCGGGACTTGGCCACTGTGCGCGGCTGTGACTCCGGCGCGGCCGGGTGGGAGCGCGGAGCGCTGATCATGCCCATCAGAAGAACCTCGCGTGGCTGAGCTGCTCGACCAGCGGGCCCAACGAGACCGCCGGGAAGAAGGTGAGGCCTCCCACGATCAGGATCACCCCCAACAGCAGCCCCACGAACATCGGGTTGTCGGTGCGGAAGGTGCCGGCGGACGACGGCACCACCTGCTTGGCCGCCAGGGCACCCGCCAGAGCCAGGACTGGGATCATGATCCCAAAGCGTCCCACCAGCATGTCGATGCCGCCGATGACGTTGTAGAAGACGGTGTTGCCGCCGAAGCCTGCGAAGGCGGACCCATTGTTGTTGCCCTGAGACGTGAGGGCGTAGAGGATCTCGGTGAACCCGTGCGGCCCCGCGTTGAACGCGCCCGCTCGCCCCACCGGCAAAGCGGCGGCGATACCGGTCAGGACCAGGACCGTGACCGGCATGATGAGGACGCCGAGGCTGGCCAGCTTGACCTCTCGGGCCTGGATCTTCTTGCCCAGGTATTCGGGCGTCCTCCCGATCATCAGCCCACCGATGAAAACCGCCACCACCGCATCCAGCAGGATCGTGTAGAGACCACTGCCCGCGCCGCCGGGGCTGACCTCTCCCAGCATCATCCCGGTGAGAAGCCCGAAGCCTCCCATGGGATTGAAGGAGTCGTACGAGGAGTCGGCCGATCCGGTCGAGGTCTGGGTGGAGGCGACTCCGAAGAGTGCCGAGTTCAGGGCGCCGAAGCGAACCTCCTTCCCCTCCATGTTGCCGGTCGGCTGGTGGCGCAGCCCGGCTGCCGCCACGGCGGGGTTGGGCTGCGCTTCTGCGATGGCAGTGAAGGACGTCCAGATCCCGAAGATGATGGCCATCGCCGCCAGCAGCGCGACCCCCTGGCGGCGGGATCCGACCATCTTGCCGAAGGTGTAGGTGAGGGATACGGGGATCGCCAGCAGCAGGGCGATCGAGAGGAAATTGGTGAGCGCGGTGGGGTTCTCGAAGGGGGCGGCGCTGTTGGCGTTGAAGAACCCACCCCCATTGGTCCCGAGCTGCTTGATCGCCTCCATGAAGCCGACCGGGCCCAGGGGGATGAGCTGGGTCACGCTGTTGAGCGAGTCGTGCACCAGCACCGGCCCGGCCAGGGTCTGGACGGCACCCTGGGCGACGTAGATGAGACCCGCCACCAAGGCTATCGGCAGCAGGACGTAGAGGCAGCCCCGCACCGTGTCGAC
>JAKAWF010000145.1 GCA_021817025.1 bacterium | reverse complement strand
CGTACAGGCAGGTGGCCGTGAGCGCCACCAGCGCTGCCCCCCAACGCAGGCGCCGCCCCGACCAGTGCGGCCCGGCTAACCTACCCTTGTGGCGCCGCTGCTCCATGTTCGTCGAATTTACCGGGCGCTCCTGGCAGGGGCCCTATTCCTAGTGGCGCTCGGGCTCTCCTGGAGCCAGGGGGGAAATCACCTCTGGCTCCAGGGGGTCGCCATGGTCCTGGCCGCGCTGGCCTTCCTGCTCGCGGGCCTGGCCACCCGGGCGCCGACCGGCAAGGCTGGCTGAGCCAGCTCGGCGTTCCGTTCAGGGGCCGGCTCAACGCCCTTCCCGCGCCCCCAGGGGCGGCAAGTTGCCGAGACTTGTGGTAGAGTTAAGGAGTTCCACGCGTCCGTGTGGGACCGTTCGCCGTAGCTTCCCTCGCGAGCCGGCCGATCGCCTAGGCTCGCGAGGAAGGCCGCTTTGCGGTACGGGAGATTGCAGATGGCGATCGGAACAATCAAGTCGGTAAACGAGCGCGGGTTCGGCTTCTTGGCCGCGGAGGACGGAGTGGAGTACTTCTTCCACCGTTCCAGCGTGGAAGGCGGAGCCTTCGAGCAGTTGACCCGCGGTTCGCAGGTCGAGTTCGAGATCGAGCCAAGTACACGCGGTCCTCGGGCAGGTCGGGTTCGCCCTGCCTGATGGTTGCGCAGACCGTCGGTAAGCCGCCGGTCCAGCGACCCTTTCGGCGTCTTCATCCGGACCTGCCGCCAGCTCGTAATTCGCTTTACGACCCTTGGCAGTGTGGGTTCCTGCATGACGGGCGACGGAAGACTTGCCTGTTCGATGTGAGAGACGCCCAGCGCGCGATGCGCGCGCTGGGTTTCCCTTCCGAACTCTGGACGCCCCTGGGGGAGTCCCGGATCAACCACGACGAGTTCATCCAGCACGTGGCAGCGGTCCATGACGCGCTGTCAATTCACGCTGACACCGCCGAGGCCCGTCGGCGCTCGATGGTGCCGTCCGCGGTGCGGATAGTTCAGAACTACCTGGGCTGGGCGGACCGCGTCTGCACCCACGGCACCGGAGTGGTAGAGACCGACGACCGTCGGCGTCCCATCCCCTGAGCCATGAGTACCTCAGCCCCGGCGGTCAAGCTTGCCGTCGATGAAGTCTCCTTCGACCAGGAAGTCGTCCTGCGCTCGCATGAGGTGCCGGTCGTAGTCGACTTCTGGGCCTCTTGGTGCGGTCCCTGCCGGCAGCTCGGGCCGGTGCTGGAGAGTTCGGTTGAGCTGCTGGGGGGTCAGGTGCTCCTTCGAACCGTAGATGTCGACGCCAACCCCGGGTTGGCCCAGCGCTTCGGGGTCAGGGGCATTCCGGCGGTGAAGGCTTTCCATGCCGGTGCCGTGAGCGCTGAGTTCGTGGGTGCGCAACCCGCCCCAGCCGTGCACGCGTTCCTGCAGGGGCTGCTCCCGTCGCGGGCCGATGAGCTGGTGGATCGGGGTGACGCAGCTTCTCTGCGAGAGGCGCTGGAGCTGGACCCGTCCCACCTGCCGGCGCGACGCGCGCTGGCTCGCAGCCTCATCGCCGACAGCGAGTGGGCAGAGGCCAGGACACTCGCCGTGCAGGCACCCCAAGACCGTCGCTGTGATGGCCTCGCCGCCTGGGCCGACCTAGCCCAGCAGAGTGATGGTCCCTCCGAGGACGCTGATCTGCTCCGCGCTCTTGGCGCCGGAGATCTGGCCACCGCGGAGGACTTGGCGGTCAGATCGGTGGCGGCTGCCTCCGGGGCCCGGCGCGATCTGCTGCGGCGGATCGCCCTCTACTGCTTCGAGGAGCTCGGCCCCGAGCATCCCGCCGTGCTGGCAGGACGCTCCCAGCTGGCGGCCGCTCTCTACTGATCGTCGGCCAAATCAGATCTCCCGGGATCGGGAAGTGATCAGCGCTTGTTCCAGCGTGGTTACATAGAGGAGCATCAACGCAGCTGGGGAGCAGGCCATGGCATATTTCAAGGGCTTCGGACACGGGCTGGCAGCCGGCATGGTGCTCGGAGTCCTCATCGCTCCCAGGCCGGGACGGGAGACTCGCCAAGTGATCTCGGCGACCTGCCGTTGGGCCAGGACGACTGCCGAGCAGGCGGTGGACACTGCACAGCGGAGCTGGCAGGTGGCCCAACCCGCAGTGCAGCTGGCCCGGCAGACGGCGGCGCGCATGACCCAGGCTGCTCAGCCGGTAGCCAGGGCTGCTGGAAGCAGGCTGGCTGACCTGGCGGGACGCGCCGGGGCCCCGCCGGACTCGCAGCCCTTCTTCGCGCCGGTGGCCGACCCGTCGGTGGAGAGGAATTGAGCGCCTCGGCCCAGGCCACTCCCGGCGAGCGGATCCAGGCTTTCCAGGTCGCGGTCGAGGAGGAGCTGATCCGGCCTGCCAGACGGTATCTGCGCGGGTTCAGGAGGGGCCTGCTTCTGGGCTGCCTGGTGGGGCTGCTCTTTGCGCCTGTGGCCGGTAGCGAGAGCCGCCGCCGCCTCATGCGGGTGGTCAACTTGGGCTGCCGGCTTGGGCGACGCTCAGACTCCTGATCCAGCCCGGCTCAGTTGGGGATCCCGGCCTCGGCCACGATCGTGCCGCCGCCGTCCAGAGCGGCATCGGTCGATCCCGGGTAGTCGGCCATGAACGAGGTGCCGCAGCCGCAGGCGTTGCGGGCCCGGGGATTGGCCAAGCGGAAGCCGCGGCCCCGATAGCTGTCCTCAAAGTCCAGGATCGAGCCCGCGACCAAGGGCAGCCCGTCCTCCTGGACCACCACCTTGAGGCCGTCGAAGTCGGTGACCACGTCGTCCGTCTGGGCCGCCTCCTCCAGATCGAAGAACAGCTTGAAGCCTCGGCAGCCGCCGAGGCGGACGTCGACGCGGAAGACCGAGTCGGGGCGGGAGTCCCTTTCCTGCCAGGACCGGATCTCGTCGACGGCGTCACGGGTGATGAGCAGCGGCTTAGCCATGAGGCGATTCTAATCTCCTTCTTGATGTGGTCTGAGCTGGCTACCCTGTCCAACCATGTACGCGGCTGAGCTCTGGCGGTATCCGGTGAAGTCCATGGCTGGCGAGCGTCCGAGCTCTATCGAGGTGACGGAGGACGGGCTCTCGGGTGATCGCCGGGTGGCCGTCTTCGACCGGCAAAGCAGCCGCCCGCACCGTCCTCTCAGCGCCCGCCAGGATCCCCAGCTGCTCAGCTTCCGGGCCATGTCGGCACCGGACGGCCCGCTGGTGGAGGGGCCGGGCCTGGCCGCCACCAGGTGGGATCAGAGTACCGTCCGCGAGGCCGTCTCCCGCCATTGCGGCCGGGACCTGGAGCTTGCAGAAGTTCCCCACGGTGCCTTCGACGATGCCGCCGTGCACGTGCTCGGTCTGGCCAGCGTGCGCAAGTTGGGCCGAGAGCTGGGACGCGCGGTCGACCACCGCCGGTTCCGCGCCAACATCTACCTCGAAGGCCTGGACCTGGAGCCGGACTCTGAGCCCGCCTGGGCCGGTCATCAGTTCCGGCTCGGCGGGGTGACCCTGATCGGGTCGGCTGGGTGCCCGCGCTGTGCCATCACCACGCGTGACCCCGACACTCTCGATGTGTGGCCTCGGTTACTGCGTCATGTGGTCCAGACCAGGAGGGAAGTGGTGGGCGTCTATTGCGCGGTGGCCAGTCCTGGTCGCATCGCCGAAGGGGACCCTGTCTCCCGGAGATAGGCGGCTTCGCCGCGGCCACGGGTCACGTGCCGCGAGGATGGCGGGCGAGCCCTGCCGAACACTGCGGCGACTGGGGGCGGCCCTGGAGTGCGTACTTGGGGCAAGTCACTCGTTTACTTACTGACGACTCAAGCGTGTAGGGGGGCCTCGGCCACGGGACTGGGGCTGATGGCCCAGTTGCGGGGAGAGAATTGCTGCATCCGACGTGCCTGGGGAGGCGGCCGGCCGACGTGGATGGCTTCCTCCCTGTGGGCAGACTTCCCAATGGAGGTGGAGAGGCCGGCACGGTCTCGCCGCTTGTGCTCCACCGACCGGATGGTGCTGGCGCATCCCAGCGCCAATCTGGGTGCACTCCCCTGCTGGTCGGGGCAGACTGCCCTGCCCGGTCGTGCGACCGCTCAGCCGCCCGGTGGCGGGCGGCCTTGTCAATCCATCCTCAACCGCAAGCCTCACCTCTCCCGGTTCGGGGCCATGCGGCCACCATCGAGACTCACCTCTCCGAGCGCACTCGCCAGGGAGATTCCCTCTCCTTCGTCGAGCGGCGCCAAGGACCGAAGTGGGGTCCCGCTCGGCTTTCTCTGTATTCCTTCCGGAGGAGCCAGAGATGCCGGTTCGGCCGGCATCGGGGCGGGTCCCACGAGTACTGGTGGCGCGTCCAGAGGACGCTTGGGGACGGCGGCGTGGGGGCACTGGCTTGACTGCGCAACTTCGGAGATCGCACACCCTCCGCTGAAGGGCATCGAGCCGTCGCGCCTCGCTGGGTGGCTCGGGGAGACAGGGCCACCCAGCACTCTCCGCTCGCAAGCTGGATGGATCCCGCTTCGATGGTCCGCTACCAGAGGTGGCGAGGGGCCGGCCGACTCCGGCCTGTCCGCCGGGGGGACGAGCCGCTCCCTGTATCCGGTGACTGCCAGTGGCGGTCCACTAATCTGTGCTGGTGACAAGATCGCCGACACTGCCGCCGGGGGAGAGCGCGGCGAGCGCCCTCCGAGCCTCTCCTGAAATGCCGCAGAGCTCAAGCCCAGCCATCCGGGTGGGTCTGCTCAGTCGCGACCTGATGGTGCTCTCCCGGCTGGCCAGCCTCGCCCGAGGTTCCGGGTTCACAATGCGATCGGTCCGGACCGAAGAAGGGGCCGACGACCTGGATCTGCTCTTGGTGGACCTCAACGCAGACCCGGAAGCTCAGATCGAGCGGCTGGGGAGGCTCCTGATTGGCCACACCGGGCTCCGGGCGGTGTGCTTCGGCCCGCATCTTCAGCTGGCTGGACTCAGGCCCCGGGCCAGGGCAGTCGGGGCCGAGCGCTGTGTGGCCAACAGCGCCTTGCTACGGCTGGTGGAGAAGATGGTGCAAGTCACCACGCCAGTGCCCGGCGTCGTCGGACGCAGACCATGATCGACCCGGGGCTGCACGAGATGGCGCTGGCTTTGAGTGCCGACCTGGTCTCCGATCGGCGTCATCTGCATCGCCATCCGGAGCTCTCCTTTCAGGAGGTCGGCACCGCCCGGTTCATATTCGACCGGCTTCGGGACTTGGGCCTCGAGCCGCGCTATCTGCTCGAACAAAGGGCGGTGGTGGCGGAGCTGAGAGGTGGCCTGGCCGGCGGCCACTCGCTGCTTGTCCGAGCTGACATCGATGCCCTGCCGATCCAGGAGCGTGGCGAGCAGCGTCCCTATCGATCGGAGGTGCCCGGGGTCATGCACGCGTGTGGCCACGACGCCCACGTGGCGATCGCCCTGGGGGTGGCCCGGCTGCTCAGTCAGCTGCGCTCCGAGGTCCAAGGCACAGTCAGGTTCGTGTTCCAGCCGGCCGAGGAGACTGCCGGGGGGGCGCAGCGCATGATCGAAGCTGGCGTGATGGGTGATCCCGCCGTCGACGGGGCGCTCGGGCTGCATGTCTGGAGTGGGATTCCAGTCGGGGAGGTGGGAGTCCGAGACGGGGCCATCTTCGCCTCTGCCGACGAGTTCGCGATCGAGATCAGAGGAAGAGGAGGGCACGGGGCCATGCCGCATCAGGGCCTCGACCCGGTGCCGATCGCGAGCCTGGTGGTGCTCGCCCTCCAGACCCTGGTCTCCCGGGAGACATCGCCGTTCCAGTCGGCAGTGGTCACCGTGGGGACGATCGCGGCGGGGCAGGCATTCAACATCATCCCGGAGACGGTGGCCCTGACCGGCACCGTGAGGGCCTTCACCCCCGAGGATCGGGATCGACTGCTGCGCCGTATCGGGGAGGTCGCCACCGGAGTGGCCGCCGCCTTCGGGGCCAGCGCACAGACGACCACGGGCGCGGGTTGCCCGCCGGTCATCTCCGATCCGCGCATGGTCCAGTTGGTGCGGGCTGCGGTGGCAGCCAGTCCCGGGGCCCGCTTGGTCGAGCCCCAGCCGCTCACGGTTGGCGACGACGTGTCCTTGTTCTTGGGGCTGGTCCCGGGCTGCTACTTCCTGCTGGGAGGTGGCAACGCCGCTGCCGGCATCACCGCCCCGCATCATCACCCGGAGTTCGATCTCGACGAACGCTGTCTGCCGGTAGGGGTGGAGGTGATGACCCGGGCAGCCCTCCAGTTCTGTGCCTCGGGGCCGGGCGGGGACTGAGGTGCTGGCCAACCCTCCTCCCGATACCTGCCATCATTGCCGGAGCGGGTCCGGTTCGTGGAGACTGGTTGAGGGTGCCGAGCAGGAACTCGCGCTCGACGACGGCCGCCGGGTGGTGCGGCGGGGTCGGGTCTACGTCTGTGGCCAGTGCGGACACACCGTGGCCGTCTCCGCCGCGGGCCTTCACCACAACGCCTGGGAGGTGACCAAGAAGGGATGACCGACATCGCCGCCACTCGCACGGTGGTCGGGCCCGTCAGGGTTCGCGACGCCACCAAGCCAGCCCCGCGACAGCTGGTGAGGTTCGCCTTCTACAAGGTCGAGCCCGCCTGGCGACGGTTGGGGAAAGAGGAGCGAGGGCGGCAGCGCGCGGAGCTGGCGGCGCTACTGGCTGAGCACAATCAACGGATCCTGCTGCGCACCTACACCCTGGTGGGGACCAGAGGCGACAGTGACATGATGATCTGGGCGGTCAGCGAGGAGCCGGAGCATCTCCAGGCTCTCTTCGCGGCCATCAACGGCACCGCCCTGGCCGGCTATCTGGACTGTGCCCACAGTTACACGGCCATGACCAAGCGCTCGACCTACGTGGACACCGGGCACCCCAACCAGGGGGCCACCGGAGACCGTCTGATCCTGGCCCCCGGCAGCCGGCGCTTCCTCTTCGTCTATCCCTTCGTCAAGACCCGAGCGTGGTGGGCGCTGCCCGACGAGGAGCGCCAGCGGATGATGCAGGAGCACATCCGGGTCGGTCACGACTACCCCAGCGTCAAGATCAACACCACCTATTCCTTCGGCCTCGACGACCAGGAGTTCGTGGTCGCCTTCGAGACCGACAGCGCTGCCGACTTCCTCGACTGTGTGCAGGCGCTGCGGGATACGGAAGCCTCGGCCTACACCCTGCGCGATGTCCCCAGCTTCACCTGCGTGAGAGCCAGCATCCCAGAGACGCTGGCGGCGCTCGGCTGAGCCCGACCACTGCTGAGATGGGATGGCGGCCGCCGGCTGCCGCATTTGGCGGTGCCATCTGGCCGATCCCGGGAGGCCGCTGACCGTGGTGCGCGAGACCGTCCCCGAGATCTTCCTGATCGCCCGCCCGGCGGTGGATCTGGCCGGCATCCGGGGCTACCTGGAGGCGGTCGGGGGGGAGGGGTGGCTGGAACGCCGTCTGGCCGACTCAGAGGGCCAGCCCAACCCCGGTGAGCTGCTGGTCGAGTTCGCCGGGCGCACCTGCTACCGCAGCTGGGAGCCAGGCCTCAACCCCAACGTGACTCGGGTGCGGACCGATCCGAGAGGCTATCTCCGCAACATCCTCAAGAGCGCCCACGGCAGCGTGCTGGAGCATGCCAGCTACTCCTTTGCCCTCCACAACGTCAGCCGGGTGGCCACCCACGAGATCGTGCGGCATCGCGCCGGCGCCGCCTACAGCCAGGAGAGCCTCCGCTATGTGCGGCTGGTCGACATCGGCTTTCGCGTGCCCCCAGCGCTGGAGCCACTGCGGCAACAGTGCCTGGAGCTGGTGGAACAGCTGGAGGAGTTCCAGCGCACGGCGGCGGACAAGCTGGAGCTGGACGCCGACGGGGTGCCCTTCCACGTCAAGAAGGAGGTCACCTCGGCGCTGCGCCGGCTGGCGCCGATCGGGTTGAGCACCGATCTCATCCTGACCATGAACCTGCGCACCTTGCGCCACGTGGTCGAGATGCGGACCGCGCCCGG
>JAKAWF010000144.1 GCA_021817025.1 bacterium | reverse complement strand
ACCCCCCCCAGACCTGGTCGGCGGTATGCATGACCAGGGCTTTGGTCAGATGGTGGCCCAGGTGGTGCGAGCGCTCCACCTGGGCGTACCCCGCCCTTTCCAGACCGGCCCTGCTGAGACCCAGCCGCTCGCGCCCCGCTCCGGCTCCTTGCACCTGCGCTCGTGGGTGGCCGACGAGTAGGCCTGGCAGCGGCGGCCAGCCTGCCCTTGCAGGGTCCGGCGCACCGAGAACACCGCCTGGAACAGCTGCTCCACCCGGCGGCGCAGGTGCGGGTCCGACAGGTCCAAGGGGAGGCGGATGACCGCGACCGCTTCGGCCCGGTTCCCATGCCAGGGTGGCCGTTGGTTGGGCCCGCGACGCCGTGGTGAAGCCTGCGCAGACATCACACATGAGCACACCCCGCCATGGGAACAACCGTACGCCGCCCTCTCAGCCTCCGCAGTCCGCGAGACGCCTCCACGCCGGGGCCTCTCCCCTCCAGATCGAGAACAGAACTTGTGGCCACCTGCTTAGACGGCATCTGCAGCAGCGCTCCCGCCGACTCCGGAAGTGGACCTGTCCTGGGTCGGGAGTGCCAGCGGTTGGCTGGGGTCTGCTCAAGGTACGGGCCGGCCCCATGTCTGACGACGCCTCCAATGCGTGGCCCCGGGGTCCGCTCCGTGGACTGGCCGCGACGGCACATTCCCCTCTGGCGCGCGGCGAGGTACTGTGGCGTCGATGCAGATCCGGTCGGCGGCAGACGATTACCTAACCTATCTGGCCGTGGATCGTGCCCGGAGCCCAGAGACAATCCGGGCCTACGCCACCGACCTGGATCAGGCGATGACCTTCTGGGAGGGGCTGAGGACCGTCCCAGAAGCGATGTCTGATCTGACCAAGGACCTGATCCGAGCCTACCAACGCCACCTCGGCCAGGCGGGCTTGGCGCTCAGTTCGCGGGCGCGCCGCCTTCAGGCCCTCCGGGGCTTCTTACGGTACGGCCTGCGCGAGGGCTGGCTGAGCGACGACCTCGGGTCCCACATCGACATACCCAGAGTCGCGCCGCCGCTGCCGAAGCCGCTCAGCACCGACGACGCCCGACGCCTGCTGGCCTACGATGTGAGCAGCGACGAGCCAGCATTGAGGGATCGAGCCTTGGTCCACTTCCTGCTGAGTACCGGGTGCCGCATCTCCGAGGCCCTGGGCGTGAATCGCAGCGATCTCAATCCGGAGGGACGGATGGTCGTCCGGGGGAAGGGCGCGAAGGAGCGCATGGTCCACCTGACTCCGGCGGCGATGACCTCGATCCGTGGCTATCTGGCCGCCCGACACGACCGGGAACCCGCCCTCTTCCTCAATTACGACCCGCGTTCCAAGGCGCGCGGGGGCCGGCGCCTCACGTCCAGTGGAGCCCGCCACATCGTCCGCAAGCTGCGCGTCGGGGCCGGGGTCGAGGGGCTCCGCTCACCCCATGTGCTCCGCCACACGACCGCCACGGAACTGCTGACGATCACCGGCAACGTGCGGTTGGTACAGGAAGTCCTGGGCCATACCAACCTCAACACCATGCAGGGCTACACGAAGGTGGTTGATCAGGCGCGTTCAGCCGCCTACCGGGAATTCGCCCGCAGGCTCGGGCCGGATCGTCACCCTGAGGGCGGGCGCGAGTAGGCCGGGCTCAGGGGCGACGGGGTGACATCCGGGACAGTGCTGGGAGCGTTCGCAACGCATTCTCAGCGCTGCTGTCCCGAGGGTGCATCTGGTACCAACTCCAGTTGAAGTGCTCGGGTCGGGCAAGCCGCGACCGCATGACGAGCTCGCCGCGTCTGCTGCCCGTCCCCCAAGGGCTCGATCTGGATCACAGGGAAACCCCATTGATCGAGGTCGATCGACCCAGCGGCCAGGACGGCGCAGATGCCATAGCCCTCGCACCGATCCATGTCCACCTTCAGCCGGAAGCTCATCGCCAAGCCGGGGTGATGAGATCTGGGATTGGGAACACCGTGCTGCGGGTGGAGCGTGCGCACGGCCCATGGCGCAGGTGACGGACCACGTCATCTGCGAACACGGTGAGAGCGCGGCCCAGCAGAGTGACGGCCCCGTCCGGATGGTGGCAGGCGCCCCGCCCGGCCAGCTCTGTGGACATGCGGGCCAAACGGCGTACGTCCCGGGGAGCGGCGCGGCCGAAGGCGAGGGCAGCCATCTCCTTGGCCAGCCCGGGAAGCCCCCACACACAGGGGCCACATTGACCCGAGCTCTCGCGCGCCAGGTAGGCGAGCAGGCGCGCGGTCTCCGCCAGCCCGCAAGCGTCCCAGGGGAGTACTCCAACCAAGCCGCAGCCGAAAGGGATACCAGCCCCCGCCAGTGAGTCTCTGGTGAGGTCCAGGCCCCACGCCTGCCGGCCATCGGACCAACTTCCAGCGTAGCCCCCGAACAGCACGGCCTGGGGAGCGGCGGTCACCCCACCCCATCGGGTGAGCACTTGGGAGAGTGGCGTCGGCTCCGTCGTCTCCGCGACCAGCCCGGGATGCGTGACGGCCCCTGCCAGAGTCACCAGAGTGGGGCCCGGCGACGCGCTGCTGCCGAAACGGCGAAACCAGTCGGCGCCGAACCGTCCCAGCAAGGCCAGGAGGGCGATCGTCTCCACGTTCTGGACCAGCATGGGCGAACCGGAGCCGGCACCCCGCCCGCCAGCGGCGGCGGGCTTGGCCGGCCCGCCCGCCAGGAAGGCCCTGACCGCGCTCGACTCCCCCGCCACGTACCGGGGAGGTCCGAAGCTGATCCGGAAGGAGGGGTCGGGCAGATGGGCTGAGCGGCGCTCCTCGAGTGCCCATCGCAGCGCCGCCGCCGCCAGGTCGGCGCCGCGATGCAGTTGCAGCACCGCGGCGGTGGCGCCGACAGCAGCCGCGGCCAGCGCCGCGCCATCCAATACGAGGTGCGGGCGCAGACAGAGCAGGGTCCAATCCTTGCGGCTCGCGGGCTCGCTCTCCGACCCGTTCACCACCAGCACTGGCCGGCGCTCCCCGGCGGCCGCGGCCGCCACTTTCCTGGCGACGGGGAAACCTGCCCCGCCCCGGCCTTGGAGCCCGCTGTCAGCCACCGCCCGCAGGATGACCTCCGGGCTCCGGGCTTCGGGGGGCAGACACCCGAGTCGGAGCAGATGCGACGCGAGCGATTCGGCGCCCGTCCCTGCCGGCGGCCCCGCCAGCAGGACCGTCCCGGAATCGCCCACGCCGCTCGGGAGGTCCAGGCTGACGGCACCCGCCATCTCCCAGGTCAGCGGCCTCCTGTCGGCAACCGCGGTCATGAGCGGTGCCCGCCCCGGTCAGCGGTCCGATTCAGGCCGTGCAATGCGGGTCCCGCCGCCAGCCGACTCGAGGTGGCCAGGAGGACCACCATGGCGCCGGTCATGGCGAACATCGGCCGCAGGGCAGCCACATCGCTGCCGGTGAGCACGCTGTGGGCCCAGCCCAGCGCGAAGGCCACCAGGGCCAGGCGATGGAGCGGGAGCCACAGGCGCCCCCCCAACACCCCCGCCAGGCGCGCGCTGAGTCCGACCACCGCGCCCAGGTACAGGGACAGCGTTCCCAGGGCCACCGCGAAGGCTCTGTAGCCAGACGCCCCGGGCACCAGCGCCCCCACCCAGCCCACCCGGGCATAGCTGTCCGCGATCATCGCGCCCACATGCCCCAGCACCAGTACCCCGCAGGCCACGGCCAGCACGGAATGGGCTCGGATCAGGACCGCCGGATGCAGGACCGGCCAACGCCGGCGCCAGGGATGGCGAAACCAGATTCCGAGCAGGACCAGCAGGGTCAGGTCCAGGTAGGCACCGATGCCAAGGCCCCGCCCCACAATCCACGGCAGCATCCGGTTCTGGAGGGTGGGCGCGGCGTAGGTGGCCGCGATCTCACCGACCAGGAGGCCCGTCCCGGCGAGGATCACCGGCAGCCCGATGCTCACCCAGAGCGGGTGCCCCGGCTGTGCCGAGGCCGGCCGTGCCGGCAGCTCTTGGGTCACGCCGCGCTCGCTTGCCACCGCACGTACCGACGCATCGCCGGGCTGATGCCGAGGGCGCCGTCAGCGCTCACCCAAAGGGCCGCGAGCCCCTTCCTGGAGGCCAGCCCGGGCGCGCCGCGCACTCCGGCCAGGAAGACCACCTTGCTCCACACCTCGGCAACCGCTGGGTCTGAGCCGACCACCGTGACCGCCAGGAGCCCGACCCCGCCCGGGCTGCCCGTCCGAGGGTCGACCAAGTGGTGGACCGGTCTGCCGCCAACCCGCCACCGGCGCAGGCGCAGCGAGGAGGTGGTGCAGGCTCGGTCGGTGAGGCAGAGGACCGCGACCGGCGCCGAGCCTCCACGGGGATCCTCGACGGCGACGACCCACGGGCCCCCGTCGGGGGAATGCCCCGAGCAGTAGCAGTCGCCACCGGCCTCGATCAGGTGATCCCCCGTGAGCGCCCGCAAGGTCTGACTGGCCCAGCGCACCGCCAGCCCCTTCCCGATCCCGCCCAGGTCCACGGGGTGGACGCCCAGCCGGACCTCCCCGGAGCCACCCCGAAAGCGGGGACGCCAGGGGCCCAGTGCGCGCCGCCGTTGGGGCCGCTGCCCCTCCAGCGACAACTCGCCTTCAGCAAACGGGAGTGACCGGGTGTAACCGAGCCGCACCAGGTCACCGAGCACTCGCGGGTCGAAGCGCCCCGAGGTGCGCTGGTAGGCGCGATCGGCTTCGACCAGGGCGGCGAAGCAAAGCGGCGGAACCCCATGCCAGCGGTCTGGGGTCGCGTTGGCGCGCATGAGCGGGCTGGTGGGGACGAATCTGGTGCAGCTGGCCTCGACCTCGGAGAAGACGGCCAGCGTTGGCCTCAGCCGCTCCGGCGCGTCGTCAGGGCCGAGCACCGCCCGGACCGTGATGTCGGTGGCCATGGCTCTGACCCCGCTGATGATCTCGCCTGGGCCGCGCTCAAGGGACACCCGAAGCCCCGGTGGCGGCGTGTGCGGGCGGGGCCGGCAGAGCTGGCAGAACCAGGGCGTGGGCGGTGCCCAGGGCGGCAAGCCGGCGCTGCTCGGCCACCGTCGCGCGTTCCATGACGGCCAACCTGTCCTCGTCCTGTCGCAGCGCCTGGCTCAGGCTCGACTGGCTGCCACTTCCAGTGCCGGTCGCAGCCGCCACGTGCACCACCCAGCCCACGGCGCCGGCGGCGGCAACCGTGGCGGTCACTCCGGCCGCCCAAGGGGTGATCCGGCGGCGCGCCCGCCGCCGCCCTTCAGTAGACCGCTCGGCTGCCGCCTGCCACTCAGCCGTCGCCACCGGAGCCTCCACCGTCACCGCCCCCGGACGCGCCGGTGGTGGTGTGGGCGGCGGGGGGAGCTTGGGCCGCCGCCAGCCTCAGCTTGGCAGCTTCCGCAGTGAGCTGGGCGGCCTCGGCCGTGAGCGCTTGTTTGGTCGACGCCACCTGGTTGGTCTGGGCCGAGAGAGCTAGCTGCTCTTGGCGGAGGTGCTGCTCGAGCTGGGCCAAGTTCGACGGGGCCGACCGGCTGGTAGCCGTGGTCGGCATCCCCGGGGCCCGCACCAGCGCGATGGCCCCGCCCCCCAGCAGGCCGCCCGCTGAGGCCAGGACCGCCACCAACCGGCGTTTGGAACTTAGCATCTGTCGCTGAGCCTAGACCGCGAGTTTGACCGCTCAATGAGGGTCGGATGAGAGTCCTCTAATCAGCCGGCGCGGTTCGCAGGCGGCAGGGATGGTCCGATCCGCGAGGACGGCCCCGGCATCCGACTGCGGAGGCGCCCGGAACCGGGCCAGCTCCCTCACGCGGCGGATCACCTGGGACAAAGTTGACACGGCGATCGATCGAGGCACGCACCGCCCCGCCGGTCGGGACCACCTACGGGGTCGGGCTCGCTGCCGGAAGTGGGAACTTGAAGGTGTCCAGGAAGAGGTTGAAGTCGGCCGCGGCAGCGGCGGACTGCGCCTTGGCTTCGATTAGGAAAGCGAGTCCGGGCTCCGCCTGGAACGCCACCGCCGCCAGGTAGCCGGAGGCCGCTGAAAAGGTAACCAGGGAGGTCGTGACCCCATATACGTCCACGGACGCGACGTCGCTCCTGACGGTGCCGCTGGGTGCTCCTGGAGGCAGTTGGGTGGTGCTGGCAGCCTGAGTGACGGTGATGGTCTCCCCGTTGGGGCCGGTGAACACCACGGACCCGGAGCTGTCCTGGGCGAAGTTCCACCCAGGCTGGTAGAGCACCGACCACGGGGACGCGGTGGCGCCCCCGGAGAAGGTCTGAAAGGCACCGGTCGCGGTGTAGGCGGGATTGGCGGTGATCCAGCCGATGGCGGTGCTTCCCTTCACCTGCCACCACCCCCCCGCGGCGGAGGTGTGCGAGATGATTGGTAACGTCACGCCCTGGGCCACGATCCCGACCACTGAGGCGGTGGGGCTGGGCTGAGTCCGGAAGTTGACTCCGTCAGGAGCGAGCACGGTCACCTCGGTCGCCACGGGCGATGGCCTTGCCGTGGCCTTGGGGGTGGCGCTGGGCGCAGGGTGGGTCAGGGCGGGGCTGGCGCCGCAGCCAACCGACACCACCGCTGCGAGCAGGCCGAGCACTGGCCACTGGAGGGCGTGGACTCCTCGCCACATGGACTAGAGGCTACTACCACCTGGGGTGGTGGCGCCAGCCAGCTGGAGTCGAGCCAGATACCCGGCGGCCGCGGCCGCTCCCGCGCTGGCGAAGTCGGCGCCGCGGGAAGCCTGCCCGATGCCACGCGACACGTTGATCAGATAGGGAGCATCCCCGCCCACCCCTGAGGCGGCCGCCACCACCCCCTCGAGGTCCCCACCCTGGGCTCCCACCCCGGGAACAAGGATGGGCAGGTCTGGCACCGCCTGCCGGATCATCGCCAACTCCCCGGGCCAGGTGGCCCCGGCCACGAGACCAACCGTCCCCGTCGGCGGCAGGTCGTTCCAGGCTCGGGCCAGGCGGGCCAAGTGAAGGTAGAGCGGCCCTCCCCCTTCGACCAGTCTCAGGTCCTGCAGATCGCCGGCTCCCGGGTTGCTGGTCCGGCAGAGGACGAAGGCGAGTCGATCCGGCCGGGCCAGAAACGGGGCCGTCGCATCGCCGCCCAGGTAGCCGTTAACAGTGCAGGCATCCGCCCCCAGAACGTCGAAGATGGCGGACGCGTAGGCCGCCGCCGTGTGCCCGATATCCCCCCGCTTGGCGTCGACGATCACCAGCCCGTGGCGGCCCGCCTCCCCCACCACCTCGGCCAGCAGCTCCCATCCGGGTGCGCCCAGGGCCTCGAAGAAGGCGCTGTTGGGTTTGAACGCCGCCGCGTAAGGAGCGGTCGCCTCGATCAGCTCCAGACAGTAGCTGCGAACCCCCTCAGCGTCCCGTGACAGGGACTCGGGCAGCTCCCCCACGACCGGATCCAGGCCAACGCAAAGCGCTCCCGCCTTGCGACTGATCGCCTCCTCCAGGCGAGCCCGGAATGGCCCCCGCGCGCCTCCTACCAAGAAGTTCTGGAGGTACTGGTCTGAGCGGCGCCCGGGGCCTGGGGCGCGTAGGGCACCTGGATCCGGTCGTGCTCACTCTGCATGCAGCCGGGGCACATGGAACTGATCTCGCCGTCAAGCAGGATGGCCGAGAGCCGGTAGATCGGAAACTCACGCTGACAGTTGGCACAGCGCCGCATCCAGGGCATCGGGGCCTCCCAGAAGAGCGAAACTCACTGCCAATTCTAACGCGACTGGTATGCTCACCCCTGACGTCGGGGAGTAGCGCAGGTGGTTAGCGCACCAGTCTGGGGGACTGGGGGTCGCAGGTTCGAGTCCTGTCTCCCCGACCATCATTTCGATCCAAGACAGGCGGCGCGGAGCCGCTCTGAGAAGCCATCGCAGCGATTTGACAGCACAAATAACCGCATAGCGGTTTGGTCCATGCGGTCAGCCGCGAGCCCCCACCCCATGGATCAAGGCGCTTCAGGCACCCAAGCGGGCTTCCAGCGCCTCGCGTGCGAGCTGGGAGACCGTCTTGCCCTCGTCGG
>JAKAWF010000143.1 GCA_021817025.1 bacterium | reverse complement strand
ACCAGCATCGAGGCGGCCTCCCGCCGGGACCAACCACGGGCGATCAGCTCGCCTCTGACCCCACCCTGGCCCGCTGTGAACCACGGCTCGCCCCGGACCATCACCCGACGGTAGACCTCGCGCATGGCGGTGGACCACTCCTCCCCCAGGGCTAAGAGCGGCGGGAAGACCCCAGGGTCTGTGACCCTCGCCTCGACCGTGACCTCGTCGCTCACGGCGCTTCAGCCACCCGGGGACACAGGTTTGGGCTGCCTGCTCTGATCCCCAGCCATGACCGCTCCCCGAATGGCCGTGACTGACCAACGAGGCCGGCAACTGTTGGCAACCCGGGCGCGGGCGGCCTCCCCCGGCACCGAAAACTCGCCGGCAGCGCCAGCGAGCCGGCCCTGTCATGTGTCACCCTATGGCCCAACACATATGCAGCAAGCTCCCGACTCCCGCCCGGCCTCGGGCGGTGATCCCGACGATTCTCAACTCGACCCCTTCCAAGGCAGTCGCCTTGGAGTGGTCGGAACCGGCGTGATGGCGGAAGCTGTCATCTCGGGACTGCTGCGCCGACGCCTGCTCTCTCCCAACCAGGTGCTCTGCAGCCACCCTCGCTCGGCGCGCCGTGACCAGCTGAGCTCGGGGCTGGGCGTGGAGGTGACATCCGACAACGGTGCTGCGGTGAGCGGCGCCGACCTGGTGCTGCTGGCGGTCAAGCCACAGGTCCTGCCACGAGTGCTTCCAGAGGTCGCGGCCAACCTATCCGAGGGGACGCTGGTGGTCAGCATCGTCGCCGGGGCTAGTACCAAGGTCCTGGGAAGCGGGCTCAGGCACCCGCATCTGGTGCGCGCCATGCCCAACACCCCGGCGCAGATAGGGGCCGGGATGACGGTTTGGTTCAGCACCCCGGGGGTCAGCCCGAACGATGTCCGGCGCGCTCAACTACTGCTCTCAGCCCTCGGGGAGGAGATTCAGGTCCAAGACGAGGCTCAGGTTGCGATGGCGACGGCGGTCAGCGGCACCGGGCCCACCTACACACTCCTTTTCATCGAGGCCCTGATCGACGCGGCGGTACATCTGGGTTTCCCCCGCCATGTGGCGCGCCGGCTGGTGCTGGCGACGGCCCACGGCTCGGTGGCCTTTGCGGCCCAGAGCAACAAGCACGTCAGCGAGCTGCGGGACATGGTCACCTCCCCCGGAGGGACCTCTGCCGAAGCGCTCGCGGCCTTGGAGCGCGGCCGATTCCGAACCGTTCTGAGCGACGCGGTCTGGGCTGCGTACCGGCGCACCGTCCAGCTGGAGGCCACCCTGGAGACCGAGACGGCGCCTTTCCCGCGCGCCTGATCAGCGCCCGGGAAAGGCGCGTGCCCGGGGTGCGGGCTCCGCTACTCCGCGGCCACTTGGCGGCTCCGCCGGCGCTGCCGGGCCCGTAACGACTGATCCAGCTCCAGCTTGCGCAGCCGCACCGTCTTGGGCGTCACCTCGGCGCACTCATCCTCGGCTATGAAGTCCAGTGCCTGCTCCAGCGAGAGCTGCAGGTGTGGGCTCAGCCGTACCAGCTCCTCCGACGTCGAGGAGCGCATGTTGCTGAGCTTCTTCTCCTTGGTGGGGTTGACATCCATCTCGTCGGCACGGGCGTTCTCGCCCACCACCATTCCCTCGTAGACTTCGATCCCCGGGCCGATCAGCATGCTGCCCCGATCCTGGAGCGACATCAGGGCTTCGGTGGTGGAAAACCCCCTCCGATCAGCCACCATCGAGCCATTGCGACGGGTGCGCAGCTCGCCGTGCCACGGCTCCCAACCATCAAAGACGCTGTGGAGCACACCGGTGCCCCTGGTCTCCACCAGGAACTCCGTGCGGAAGCCCACCAGGCCGCGCGCCGGGACACGATAGTCCATGCGGACCCACCCGGTGCCGTGGTTGACGATCTCCTCCAGGCGCCCCTGTCGGAGCGCCAGCATCTGTGTCACGACTCCGAGGTACTCCTCCGGCACGTCGACGGCAAGTCGCTCCATGGGTTCGTGGAGCATTCCGTCGATCTCCCGGGTCACCACCTGCGGCTTGCCCACGGTCAGCTCGAAACCCTCGCGGCGCATGGTCTCGACCAGGACGGCGAGCTGCAACTCCCCGCGCCCCTGCACCTCCCAGGTGTCGGGGCGAGCGGTGGGGAAGACCCGCAGCGAGACGTTGCCGACCAGCTCGGCATCGAGACGGCCCTTGACCAGCCGCGCCGTCAGCTTCTTGCCCTCAGTGCCGGCAAGCGGAGACGTGTTGATTCCCACCGTCATCGAGAGGCTCGGCTCGTCCACCAGTATCGCCGGGAGCGGCCGGGGATCCTCGGGGTCCGCCAGGGTGTCCCCAATCGAAATGTCCCCGAACCCCGCCACCGCCACGATCTCTCCGGGGCCCACACTCTCCACTTCGATCCGGTCAAGCGCCTTTGAGGCATAGAGCTCCGTCACCTTGGCCGTCACCACCGACCCGTCGACCCGGCACCACGCCACCAGGGCGCCGCGGGCCAGGGTGCCCTGGTGCACCCGGCATATGGCGAGCCGGCCGACATAGGGCGAGGCATCCAGATTGGTCACGAGTGCCTGCAGTGGATGGCCCGGCTCGTAGGTCGGGGCCGGCACGTGCTTGAGCATGGCCTCGAAGAGCGGGACCAGGTCGGTGCCGACAACGTCACGCTGGGCGCTCGCCCAGCCGAACCGGGCGCTGGCGTAGAGAATCGGGAACTCGAGCTGGTCCTCGCCGGCGTCAAGGTCCAGGAACAGGTCCTCCACCTCTCTCACCACCTCGGGCACCCGAGCGTCAGGTCGGTCCACCTTGTTGATCACCACGATCACCGCCAGGCCCGCCGCCAGGGTCTTGCGCAGAACGAACCTGGTCTGGGGAAGCGGCCCCTCGGATGCGTCGACCAGCAATAGCACCCCGTCCACCATCGCCAGCGACCGTTCGACCTCGCCCCCAAAGTCGGCGTGGCCGGGGGTGTCGACGATCGTGATCTTGGTCGCGCCGAACTGGACCGCTGTGTGCTTGGCCAGGATGGTGATGCCCTTCTCCCGTTCGAGGTCGCCCGAGTCCAGGACCCGATCCGTCAGCTCCATATTGGTTCTGAAGGCCCCGGTCTGTCTCAGCATGACGTCGACCAAGGTCGTCTTCCCGTGGTCGACGTGAGCGACGATGGCGACGTTGCGCAGGTCGTTGCGGATAGCCATGGGCAAGTCAGCATAGCCAACGCAGTTCCCGGCCGACGTTTACGGTCTCGGCCCACGAGCTCGCCTGACCGGTCTTGGAAACCGCTCAGGGGCGTGGTTCCCGAGCTTCAGGCGGCCGGCCTCGATCTCTTGGACGGCCGTTGAACGCCCTCACTTTCGGGAGCCGGTCAGATGGCGGGAGGACTCCTTCACCCGGCCCGGGGGCTCGCGCCGCCCTGACCGGCACCGAACCGGGACCGGTGCTTGGCCGGGTCCACCGGTCGCCGCGGCGACGACCAACCAAGGTAGTGGAGATCCGGAGCGTCAAGTGCCCTCCGGATCGAACCAGGCGTGGCCGGGCGCCATTCGCCCACTCCCGGGGTCGGAGACACCGCATCGGTGGGGTCCCGGCGGCGGCAGGCCCGCCTACTTGCCTCGAGCGCCTGCGATACCCGGCGCACCGGGCGCCCTCACTGCAGCAGCGCCGCCGTGCGGTCGATCTCCTGGCTGGACCCCAGCACGATCAGGAGATCGCCAGCTTCCAGATGCTGGGTCGGCCCCGGGTTGACATCGAGACTGCCGTCGGCGCGCCTGAGCGCGAGCAGGCGGGCCGCCCCTGGTCCGAGCAGCCCGGCGTCGCCAAGGGTCTGCCCCGCCCGGCAGCACTCCGACGGGACTACCAGCTCTTCGACAGCGATCTCGCCGCCCCCGGTCTTCAGGGTGTCCATCACCTCGACAACGGCCGGATGGAGGGCCATCTCGGCCATGCGATGGCCAGCCATGCGATAAGGGGATATGACACGGTTGGCCCCCGCCAGTTCCAGACGGCGCAGGGACTCGGGCTGGCCAGCCCTGGCGATGATGTAGAGATCGCTGCGGAGTGCCCGAGCGGCCAGCGTGATGTAGACCGCCCGTTCGTCCGAGTCGACCGCGGAGACCAGACCCCGAGCCTTCTCGATGCCGGCGCGGTGCAGGATCTCCTCCGAGGCCGCATCGCCCTCAACGAACAGCCGTCCCTCCTGGCGCAGCCTGGCCACCGCGTCCGGATTGTTGTCTACCGCGATGTGCGGAATTCCCTCTCGCTCCAGCTCGCCGAGCACTCTGGTGCCGATGCGCCCGTAGCCACAGATGATGAAGTGATCGCGGAGAGCGTCCACTCGTTGCGCCAACTGTCGATCCCTCCTCCACTTGGCCAGCTCTCCGTCACTGAGCAGCTCCGCGAACAACCCGAGCGCGTACAGCATGGTACCGACGCCAACCACGATCAGGATGGCGGTGAAGAGCTTGCCCGGCGTCGAGAGCGGATGGACTTCCCCGTAGCCCACGGTGCTGATCGTGATGACGGTCATGAAGAAGCTGTCCAAGAGGTCCCAGCGCTCGATCACCATGTAGCCCAGGGTCCCGCCCAGCACAACCAGCAGCAGCAGCACCGCCGGGCGCCGGAACCGCAGCATCGGGTGGAGCGCGGAATTCATGCCCTGACCAAGCGCGTCTGGGCGGGCCCGCCATCAAACCTGATCTTTGCGGGCACGCGGCGGAGCGGGCGGACCACCCAAGTCCCGATCGCGGCCACGGGAAGGGCATTCATCGCCCGATCCCAGGTGGGCCGGTCTGAGCTGGTGGTGGATGAGGCATCCGCACCGTCCACCGTCCGGCGGCAGGACCACGGGCCGTCGGCCAACCGACCGCCTCAGGCCCTGGGGCCCGAAGGGCCAACCCCGCCCCCTGGCCCCGACTCGTCGGACCGACTCTGCCGCCAGCTCCCCACGGCCCCGATAGCATATGGTTGCTCATACAAGCAACCCGACCGGTCGCGCCCGGCCGACGACCCCACCTGGAGGAAGTGCTCATGCGTCGATCAGATCTCGGTCTACTCGCCCTGAGATTGGCCGCCGGGGCCGTGCTCGCCTCCCATGGACTGCCCAAGTTGATGGGAGGGCCAGATACCAAGCCACCGTCATGGCTCAGCCACCTCCTCGGAGGCAACTACGGTCCGGCCTGGGAGAAGAGCGGAACCAAGGCCTTTTCCACCAACCTGGATCGGATGGGCGTGCCCATGCCGGAGCTGGCGGCCCGGGCCAGCGGTTTGGCCGAGCTGGGAGGCGGCCTGGCCCTGGCGGCGGGAGTGGCCACGCCTCTGGCCAGCGCAGCGGTGGCGTTCAACATGGCGGTGGCCGTGCGGGCGGCCCACTGGAAGACGGGCTTCTACGGAGCCGGCGGCTACGAATTTCCATTCCTGATCGGCGTCGCCGCGGCGACGATCGGGCTGACCGGCCCCGGGCGGATCTCGGTGGATCAGATGTTCAAGTGATCGCGGGCTCGTCCCGGGCCAGCGGCCCGGATCGCCCGCCAACTGCCAATCATGCCCCCTTCTGGGGCACGCAGGGCTCCGACCCAGTCGGGGGGACCGGTGGCGGAGACGCGCTCCTCCGTCCTGAAACAGGCCACTTCGCCAGGGGGACATGCAGGTCCCGCCCCGAAGCTCAGAATCCCCGCTGGGGATCGTTGATGAAGGCCACCTCGCCACAGTTGGAGCAGACCATGACGTGCATCAACACGTTGCGCTCGGTGGCCTGGTTCACGAGATTGTCCAGACCCGCCCCGAGCAAGAGGTCCGCCCCCACCCCGAATCCCCGCTGTAGGCCACCGGTCCGGATCGTGTGCGGTCCCCGGTATTCCATCTCGGTCTGGCACCCGGCACACCGGTGCGGGGGGAGCTGGGGGGCGGGCTGACTGTTGCCCATCCCCTGCACCCTGTCCTCAAGATTCTTGAAGAAGCTCAAGCCCATCCTCCTGGTCGGACGGGGTCCTCCGCGGCCCCTCCGAGGGCTTGAGTTTATCGGGTGGGTCCAGCTTCGCGGCCACCGCGTCGGCCAGGACCGCGGCCGCCGACAGGGTGAGATCACTGGTGGCGGTCACCAGGGTGACCGCTGTTGCTCCGACCAGCCGCGCCAGCTCCTCCAAGGCGCCGAGCCCGGGGTCGCGTTTGAGCTCGTTCAGATATCGCTCCCTGAACTCCTCGAGGAGAGCCGGTTGGTGGCGGTACCAACGCCTCAAATCGCTGGACGGAGCGATGTCCTTCATCCAGACGTCGAACCGGCCCGAGTCACGGCTGATGCCGCGCGGCCAGAGTCGGTCCACCAGAACCCGGCATCCCTCGTCAGCGGAGCGGGGCTCATAGACCCGGGCGACCTGGGGAGACCCGGCTCCCGCAAAAGAACGGGAGTCCTCAGCCCCGCTCATCGGCCCGCATCCCGCCCGTCATCTCCTCGACCGCCTCAAAGTGCTCGTTGCGCAGCAGCCAGAGCCGGGCCGCGACCTGATCCACGGGCCGGCGCGCGGCCCCCTGGCCGGCCCCGTCACTCCAGCGCCACAGGAGCCATCCCTCGGCCACGCGCTGCAGAGCCTCGTGCTCCTCCGAGGTCCCCGTGGCGAACGAGACCTGGTTCCCGGCGGCGCACGTCGTGGCCTCCGCGAACCAGCCAGGAGTGATCGGATCCGGTGCGCCAGATTCTCGGCCCATCTGGCTGCCGGCCCCGGCGGTTCCGGGTGGTCTGGGAACGTCCACTTCCCAATCCTGCGCCATGGCCATGGTTTCGGCAAGCGCCCGTTGGAGCTCTCCCACCCGCAACCCCGGCCCAATCAGGAGCTCGCCAAGCGGCCGGCAACGGTCCGCGCGAGGTGGTCGAGGCCCGCAGCCCGCCGGCCGCCCATGGCCCACGCCCAGAAGGGGGCGGGCGCGCGGCTGGGCCGTCGAAGCCGTCTTGGGGAGTCCCCGGGTAGGGAGCGGAGATGGGTTACGCTTCGGGACGCGGAACCCCAGCGGTCGCGCTGGCGGCTCCCGCCCCCACCGCCTCTTGCGCCGGGACTTGGGGATCACCGAGGCAGCGGCGGCGGCCAGGGGTTCAGCCTCCACTCACCCCAAGCTCATGGCCGCCCCACCGCCCCCTGCCAGGGGCGGTCTTTACAACCTCTTGATGGGGGCGGCCCCTTTCTCGGCACCGGCTTGACGCGCCCCCTGACAGGCTCTCGCCATGACAGACGCGATCGCCATTCTGGGAACCGCCGTGTTCGTGCTGCTGGGGCTGGGCCTGGTGCGCTGGTTGGAACGGGTCTGATGCTGGTCCACCTGGCCCTGCTCGCGCTGGCAGTGGCGCTGTTCGTGTACCTGGGGTTCGCCATGTTCAAGCCGGAGTCGTTCTGAGTGGCCCACTTCGTGATCACCATCCTGGTGCTGATCGCGGTCTTGGCGATCTGCTGGCGGTACCTCGGATCCTATCTGGAGGCCGTCTACGCCGGCCGCGCTCAATGGCTCTCCTTGGCGGAGCGTCCGGTCTATCGGCTGCTGGGGATCGACCCGGAGCGGGAGCAGAGCTGGCAGCAGTACGCCGTGTCCCTGGTGCTCTTCTCGGGGATGTCCCTCTTGGGCGCCTATCTGGTGCTGCGGCTGCAGGGGGTGCTGCCGCTCAATCCCCAGCACCTGGGGCCGGTCCCACCCGCGCTCAGCTGGAACACCGCCGTCTCCTTCATGACCAACACCAACTGGCAGAACTACGCCGGCGAGACCACCATGTCCTACCTCAGCCAGATGGTCGCCCTGCAGGTGCAGCAGTTCACCTCGGCCGCCGTCGGGATCGCGGTCGCGATCACCCTGGTGCGCGGGTTCGTTCGTCGCGGCGATCAGACCATCGGCAACTTCTGGGTCGACACGGTGCGGGGCTGCCTCTACGTCCTGCTGCCGATAGCCTTGGTGGCGGGTCTCATCTACGTCGCCCAGGGTGCCGTCCAGACCCTGGCCGGGCCGGTGCTGGTGCACGACTCGCTCAACGGCGTGACCCAGCTCATCCCC
>JAKAWF010000142.1 GCA_021817025.1 bacterium | reverse complement strand
GTGTCGCTGGACGCACTGGCACCGGAGTTGGATCTCCAGTCGACACTTTGCCGAGCGTCTCCGCTGCGCCTTCTACCTTGCACCCGTCGACCCACCACCTCGCACGAGATCGCATGACCGGGCATCCTGGAAGCCCGAACATGAGGAATTGAAGGTCGACTTGGCTCAAGGCACCGGGGAGTTCGAAGTCCATGGCTTTCACGCTACATCCGGCGACTGGCTGCACCGCGCCTTCGCGGAGGTCTGGCAGTCCAGGCCATTGATTAAGACGGGCAGTGGGGATCTGCCTGTGCTCCGGCGGGTCCTGGCCGACGAGTGGATCGGTGGTCAACAGGTCTACCACGAGTACACGACAAGATTCCAGGGAGCGGCCCACCGAGCACTGACCCGTCTCGTGTGGCTGATTTTCGCTGTGACTGTATGCGCTGCCCTGTTACATGCAGTTACTGGGTGGACGTCGGGTCGTGGAGTGCACATAACGGACACCCTGGCTCTCGCTCTGCCTGCGTTGGCTTCGGGGCTGCTAGCAGCGTCACGACAGCGCGAGCACCGACGCCATGAGGAGCAGTCGCGCGAGATGGAGCGGCGGCTGGCGTACGCTCGCACCCGGGTGGGCGCGGCCGGCGATCTCGCCGAACTCCGTAGAGACTCGCACGCTGTAGAGGAGCTGATCATGAATGAGAACCGCGATTGGTTCGGGCTCATGCGACTGCGTGTGCCCGAACCACACGCATGATGGAAGTCAGATACCAATCGGCGCGTCCAAGCCACTTGAGCCGACCAATCGACAGCGGGAGTCCCCCCATGGCTCGCGGCAAGACGACTCCCAGATGGCAGGTCTTCCTGAGTTCGGTCTTTGTCGAGCTACGCGATTACCGTAGAGTTGTGCACCGCCGGGTTAGTGCCGACCAGCGTCTTAACCAAGCCATTAATCTCGTGGCACTCGATCGCGGGCCGAAGGTATCGGTCGACGGCCAGAGCCTTTCCCGGAGGGCGGTTCGTGATAGCGACCTCCTGCTCCTTCTCTTGGGCCGGGGCCTGGGCAGCCGAACTACGCCTGGAGGGCGGGCCTTTACTGAGGACGAAGTGCGTGTGGCGATTTCGTTGGGGATCCCCGTGCTGGCCTTCGAGCTCCCCACAGCTCCAGGCGACGCGTCTAATGGAGCATTCGAAGGCGTCGAACCGGAAAACCGCTGGGGCCCCTATAGGTACGACCAATTCCGCCGCTACCTCCAGGAGATGAAGAGCGCAGCAGCATTTCCCGCAGAGGCCGAGGACCTCAGCACCCCGCAACGGCTGGGGGCCGCGGTCGCTGCAGCACTCGCGGATTGGTATGAGGGCCACGCCAGACCGACGCATATCTCAAAGGGCGGCCATGACATGCTCAGGCGCACGGATCGGGCACTCATCCGAGTTCCGCTCACCACCGATCGCAGATACGAACTTTTCGTAGACCACAAGGAACCTTATCAGCGTCTTCGGCAAAACGTGCTCAGCGGCGATAGCTCCGTGCTGGTTGGCCCATCGGGAGCAGGCAAGTCGACCCTAGTCGCCGCCCTCTGCGGCGATCCTGATATCGTCCGCGCGTACAGCTCGGCGTTGCGCCGGCCTGTCGATCCCGCACTGCTCCGCCAGCCAGCCATGTTCGAAGTCGATTTTCCGCCAAGCTTGACTCCGGGAGCCACGGAGCTGCTGAGTGTGCCGATTCAGTCGGTATGGGCTATGCGCGAAGGCGAGACGGCTGATGGGCAGCTGGATGTATCGCCACTCGGGAACTTCCTCAGGCAATGCTTTGGCAAAGGGGGCCAACTGTCCGAAGGCTACACCACTATCTTTGAGGTGCTCGACGAGCGTACGGCAGCTCAGCTGTGTGATCGGTTGGGCCTTCCCCATGGCCAGGCGACGATCCGGGTGAATGACTTTACGCTTGACGCGGCTGTCGAATTCCTAGGCCTTCAACTAACTGAGCACCAGACTAGCCACGCCGAGTGCGAAACCTGTTGGAGGCTTCTCCCCGGCGTGGCACATGCCGCCGGCATGCGACCGACCGTCCTTGCCATCTGCGCCGCACGAATGGGAGAGCGGGCCGCCAATGGTGACGAAGCTCTGCACGCATACCTGCACAACGTCCATCGGGCTATCGTTGACCTTCCCGTTGAGGACGCAAGGTTTGTGACGATCGAGCAGGAGGAGAAGTCCCTGTCCGAGGGGCTTCGGCGCGGTCTACAAGCAGCCGCAGTGTTTCTCCCTGAACCCTTCAGCTTTTCAAACGAGGATGTCCAAGCAGTGGCGGGAATCGCTGATGTCTTCGGCAGCTTGAGCGAACTCCGGAACCGAAGGTTCCTGGAGACGGTCCGGGTCACCACCAAGAGTGGCCGATCCGAGGAGCAGTGGGCAATGCACCCGCTTATCTGGAGCTACATGAGGCGGATCGTCCCGCGCACCACGCTGGTAGAGCTCAGGATGGCGGCCCTGACTCGGCTCGACGCGCAGCTCAACGCGTACTTCAACGATATGTCCTTCCATGGATGGTTTGAGCTCGAACGGGGCAGGCAGCAGAGTCTTCTTGCCAACTGGCTCCACGCGATCGGAGAGGCAGGTGAGCGCCAGAGAGCTGCCGAGGCGCTGACGCGCCTGTATCTAAAGGGGCTCTGGTGGTGGGGCATGTTTATCGACTTCGAGTTCTGCGATCTGTTGCTTCACGTCGCCAACAGGCTGAGCCCTCAGTGGTCTACGGGGTCGACCACCGAGGACAGCCTCAGCCAGGCGACCCACTTGCTCAGCCAAATCCACGATCACTATCCAAAGATGGGACAGTTTGATGATCCGCCCGATCCCGAAGCGGCACGGCAAGACTGGCTGCGGGTCGACCTCGCACTGCAGTCGCTGGCCAACCTGCTCGGTGTCCCAAGCGACGGGAGCACCGAGGCCTTCCGCGTGTGGCAGCCGAGCCCTGATTCGACTCGCGCGAGTGTGCTGATCGATGTTGCCAAACTGATCAATGTCTTCCGGGCACATGCGGGTCGTTGTTTCTTCGGGGAGCTGCGACTCGGCGCGGAGACTGCACGGCGAATCGACCGGCACTACCGCGCTGCCCTCATCCTGGCGAAGCGCGGGCATGATGCCTGGAACCAGCCGTGGTTCTGGTGCGAGCGAGGCGAGGCGAAACTGGAGGCCATGGAGGCGCGGCTGAGGGGACACGAGGGTTTGCTTCGTCAGGCACGGACCTACTCAGGGATGGCGCTCAGCCGTGCCCGAAAGAGGACGGGCTACCACGTCGACTTCGAGATTCTGGCGAACTGTGAGAGGCTGGACTCCGAGATCGAACGCAACGCAGAGCCAGGGACGCTGCCTAGAGAGCGCCTAGTCAGTGTGGCTGCGCATTGCGCCCGCGCGATGCACTACGCGCTCTGCTTTGAAGTCTGGCCCGAGGGTCCCGATGCCTACACGGCGCGCTTTAGCAGGGAGCAGCAGTGGCGAAGTCTCGTCATGATTCTCGAGCTGGCGAGCTCCGAGGGCGCCCAGTCGATCGAAGCCGCGACGTCGACCCTCGCTGAGTTCTTCCGTGGTAACCCCGAGACACTGCACCAGACAGTGATACAGCTGTCGGTAGAGTGGCCTGTCTGGAACTGGGCAACAAGGCGGGATGCGCTTCCGACGCTCCTGCGTGCGGTCGGGCACATGCCGACCGCTCCGCATGAATGGCAGGATATTGCGGGCGCAGCACGAAAGGATTTCATCTACGAGGCAACCGCAGAGATCAGGGATCGGGAGCGACGATACCCCGATCTGAAACGCCTCCCCTGACCTGGGTTCCGCAGGTGCTTGGGCCGAGAGGGTCAGATCCGGTCTTACCTGAGATCAGAAGGGTACGGACTGGCCTGCTGCGGAGGGGAGTCGACCACGCACATGACTGGCGGCTGCGCACGGTAGTTACAAAGCTAACTGAGTGCTATAGTCTGGGCATGTACTTGCGGACCATCAGCCGCCGCAACGGAGACGGCTCCGTGGTGCGCTGCATGCAGCTTGGCCACAAGCAGTGGGACCCGGTGGAGCAGCAGGTAAAGGCCCAGGTCATTCACAGCTTCGGACGCGAGGACCAGCTCGACCGTGAAGCGTTCAAACGGCTGATCCGTTCTTTCGCCAGGGGCTGGACCGCGAAGACGCGTTGCGAGCTGCGGCCAGTGAGGACTTCTGGTTTCTGGACAGCCGGCCCCTGGGGGGCGGGTGCGTCCTGGACCACCTCTCGCTAGACAACATGCACACCAGCCCGCGAGATGGCCCCATACTACCCCCGGCGTAGCTTGAGACGATGGCCGCCGGGAAGCCTGTCATTGAGATGAGATGGGCGCTCAGTACCCGGTCGCCCGGCCCGTCAAGCTGGGAGCGATACCTCAGTCGCGAAAGCCCGCGTTAGTGGCTAACCCACCCCGTGGGTGGTCCCATGTTTGTGGCAATCGACACGGCGGAGTGGTTGCCTCTGTTTTCGGGTCGAGTTCGAACAGCGGGGAGAGCAGAGGATGAGTGAAGCCTCTACGATGGATGGGTTGACAATCCTGGACGAGACGACATGCAATGCCGAGCTGCTGGCAGAGCTGCGCGCGCACGTCCTGAAACCGTCCTTCCCCGTGGACGAATACATGAACGACGACGACGATCCGCACGAGGGGCCGCTCTTGGTTGCCTGCGGGCCGGATGGGTCCGTTGTGGGTGGTGCCCTCGGGGAGTACTACGACGACTCAACGGCGCTTCTGGGCTACATCGCGGTACGCCCAGGGTGCCGTGGAAGGGGCATCGGGCAGCGGTTGATGGCTGCGATCACCTCGACATGGACGGAGGACGGGCGGCGATGGTTCATCGAGATTGACGATCCCCGTCACCACGGCTCCCACGCCGTGTACGGGGACCCCCGGTCCCGCGTTGCGTTCTACCGCCGATTCGGGGTCGTGGCCATTCCCATCCCGTACTTCCAGCCCCGGTTGGCTCCGGGGCTAAACCGCGGCGCCCACATGCTGCTTGGCATCGTGCCGCCGGGTTCCGGCGAAGCACCGAAGACTCTCCCTGGGGCCGAGGTGGCGGCCTTCCTCAAGCATTACTTCATGGTGTGCGAAGGCTCCTCGGTGAGCGTGGATCCCGATGTGAAGTGGTTGCTGGGCTGGTGTCGCAGCGGTGAAGTTCCGATGATCGCGCTCGATCCCGACCATCTTGCCGGCATTCCTGACGACGAACCTCCCTCTGCCCACGGGTGAGCTGAGGGCTCGGTGGCTTCTGCGATGGGGGAGGCGGAGGTGGTCGTGGTGAGCGCCGGTCGGTCCGGGCTCGCCGCTACCCGACGGCTGGGTGATGCCGACCTACTAACCCTGGATCCGCCGGGCGGATAGGGGTGGCGGCCGGAGGGTAGACAAAGAAAAGGGTGCGGCTCTTCTGGAGGGACGGGTTCTTGGGATTCTCAAGGCGCCAGCACCGAGGGAAGAGCTCCCAAGGGCTGAGCCTCGGCAGATGCCGGAGGAGTAGCTCACGCTGCACCAGGCCGACCAACGGTTGGCCTTGAGGAGTATTGGGGCCCCACTGGCGCTGGGCATGGGGTCGCAGCCACCACTCAGGCTGCCTCGGGAACTCGATTCCGTCACCGGGGGCGTCCCTCCAGAAGAGCCGCACCCCAAAGAAAAGGCGCACAAGGCTGGGATAACTGGTGTTGTAACGACGCCAATCGGCCCCAGCCAAGGAGCACCTTTTCGATGCAGCCATCATCCCGCACTTTGGACCGCTTGGGGGTGGAGTTCGACGCCCCTCACCTGGTGGCCAATGCCGGCCTCCTTCTGGCAGCCACTCTGGCTCAGCACCTGGGGCTGAGAGAGGTGGTGGAGGAGCACCTGGATCTGGGCGATGCCCCCGGGCGGGCCAACGTCGGGCCCAAGGCGATGTCGCTCATCCCTTCCATGCTGGTCGGCGGGGACAGCATCTATGACGCCAACGTGCTCCGGGCCGGGTCCACCCAGGGGGTGCTGGGCCACGCGGTGCTGGCGCCCTCCACCTGCTCCTGGTCCGACGCTACTATGAGCACGGGTGCCCCTCCAGGCATCTGCTAGAAGGGCCCTCCCGAAGAGCCGGTCAAGTTCCACGGGAGGGCCCTACCACGGTCTGGCGTGGTGCCAATAGCTTGACGCCCCAGCCTACCCAGCGGAAGTCCAGATCCCCATGGGCACCTACTGACTCATTCCAGCTCTTTGGGAGCGGGCACGCACCTCGCCCCCGGAAACTCCCGTGGTGGCGACCACGCGCACCGCCACATCCAAACCATGGCCCAGCTGTCAGTGGCGCCTACCTGCTCCCCGATCCTGATTCACTGTGGCGCTCAACACCAAGGAGGTGCTCGAGATGGGAATCGCACGCTGGATGGCGAGGCCGGCCGGCCGGGCGGTCAGGGTGGTCGCGGGGGGCGTCCTGATCGGGGTCGGCATCTATCTGCGCGACACCACCGGCGTGGTGCTGATGGTGGTGGGGCTGGTCCCGCTGTTGGCGGGGGTCGGCAACGTATGCGTGCTGGCGCCGGCCCTGGACTGTCCCTTCCGCGGCAGCCAGGTCCGGTAGGGCTCGGGCCGGATGCCGGCCTCCAGCGCATGGGCGCGCCATCATGTGGAGGTTGTGCTCACCGAAGCCGCTTTGCTGGCCTGCGTCGAACCAGCTCGGGCTCGCCTGATCCGTCTGGCGAGTTCGATGCTGGGCGACCAGGCCGCGGCTGAGGACGCCGTGCAGGACTCCGTGATCAAGGCGCTGGCGGGAAGGGAGAACTTTCGGGCCGAGGCGGACGTGTGCTCCTGGGTCCAGCGGATCTGCATCAACACCTGTCAGGACACCCTCCGGCGCCGGCACACGGCGGAGAACCGGGAGCTGGCGCTGCGCCGCGAGGCGCTCTGGCGGGATCCCACTTACACGGTCGACCCGGAGGCGGTGGCGGTCGCGTTGGAGGACTCCCGGACCCTCCGGCGGGCGTTGGCCGGGCTCACTCCGGAACAGAATCGGGCCGTGATCTTGCACGACCTCGAGGGATGGAAGGAACGAGAGATAGCGGAGCTGGCGGGGCTGCCGCTGGCCACGGTGAAGTCTCATCTGCGGCGCGGGCGCCAGTCTCTGGTGACCGCCCTGGCGGAGGTGGCGAGGTGAGACAGCTCAGCTGCGCGGAGGCGCGTGACCTGGCGTCGGATCTCATTGACGGCAGCCTCGACCAGTGGGCGGTGACGGCGGTGGAGGCCCATGTGGCTGGTTGCGCCACCTGTCCCAACCTGTACCTCGCCCTGGTCGCGGTTCACGCCGAGCTCAGCCGCCAGCGGGATCTCGAGCCCGGCGGCTCTGGGCCCGCGGAGGCGGAGGGGCCCCCTGGCCCACCGCCCGGCCGCTGAGCCACCGGCCGGTGGTGGCGGCCGCCGGTCAGGAACGCGGTCCCCGCCTCGTCGGCCCCCCGACCCGCCGGCCACTCCAGCGCCCGGCAGCGGTTGGCCGGCTGGGCGCTGGCGAACCGGCGGCACCTCCAAGCGCCCCGGCGGAGCCGGAGCAGGCGGAAGGTGGGGCGGGGGATGTCCGGGGGGACGGGGTCGCACGACCAGCGCCACCGTCCGGGACAACCGGAAGGGGGTGGCGGCGGACCGGATCGCCGGCCGCCGGACCCAATTCTGGACCGGGAGTCAGAGGGCTCCTGGGCACTGCCGTCGGCCACGAGTTTGACAGGCTCCCTGGCTGACTGTAGAATGAACTCCCGCGCCTCCGGAGGGGCGCTTGCGTCCATGTATGGCCGTCGCCCCGGAACGGCCAGCGTTCTCCAAGGACAAGTTCAGTTTGCCTACCATCCAGCAGCTGGTCCGCAAGGGTCGCACGCCGGTGATCAAGAAGACCAAGTCGCCCGCTCTCAAGAGCTCGCCCCAGAGGCGGGGGGTGTGTGTGCGCGTGTTCACGACCACCCCCAAGAAGCCGAACTCGGCCTTGCGGAAGGTGGCCAGGGTGCGTCTCACCAGCAAGATCGAGGTCACCGCCTACATCCCCGGCATAGGCCACAACCTCCAGGAGC
>JAKAWF010000141.1 GCA_021817025.1 bacterium | reverse complement strand
GGCCAGCTACGTAGCGGCTGCCGGAGCCGGCGCCGAGCTTTTCGGGCATTGCAACCTGGTAGCGATCCGCCTCCATCCGTCCGGTCCCTGGCAGCTGCATCACATCCCGATGGACCTCATGTCAGCGGTGATCCTGAGCAACGGGTCGATCCTAGGGGTGGGCTTCAATCCCCTCGGCGGAACCAACCGCTGGTCGCAGATTTCGGGTCCAGTCGGCGCCTCTCGGTGGACGGTCGCGCCATTACGGGGATCGCCACCCGCAACCTACGATTCCCTGAGTTGCGACGGCACAGGGGCTCTCTGCGTCGCCTTCCCCTCCGCTCTCAACCTCTGGGCGCAAACTTGTCCCGCCCCGGGGATGGGACAGCCCCGACCACCCTCCATCCCCGCTCGCCTCCCGCTGTTTGTCTACAAGCCAGCCAGTGGCTGGTCCGAGCTGCGCGGTGTGCCACCGAACGTGCTCGTCGCGGGAGCGGCCGTGACGGCCCAGGGCACACTTCTCCTGGCCGGTCAGGTGGGGAGCCGCGGAGTGCTTCTCAGCAGCGGCGACGCCGGAGCCAAGTTCCACACGCTTCTGAGCTCCGATACTCCGCTCGCCGCCGTCGCCACCTCAGGCAACTTCGCCACGGTGGTCGGAGGCACGCTGTCATGCTCAGCCGGCGTCCGCGAGCCCTCCGACCATCAGCAGGCGGTCTACTCGAGCAGCGACGGCGGGGTCAAGTGGCGACGGACCTTCTACTCGAAATCGGCGGCATATCCACTGACCGGAGTCGCCATCTCAGGCACCGGCGAGGCTCTGGTGGCGGGGGGAGTCACTGATCAGTGCGGCTCGACCTTCCTCTTCTGCGAGCAAGCATTGTTGCGCCTCGATGGGCACGGAATCCCCACACCGGCTCATCCCGCCATCGCTCCAATCCTGAGCTTTGCCTTGTCGTCCTCAGCAGGAACGGTGATGGTCAACGGTGCGGCCCTCTTGCTCACCTCCCCGAATCGGGGTAAGACATGGCAGGTCCAAGGGGCGGTGACCCCGCCGTCGCTCCAGGCAGTCCAGTTCTTCGCCGCCCACCCTGCCCAGGGAGTTGCCGAGGTGGACATGGGATATGGACTGAGCAGCCTGGAGACCCGTGACGGGGGCAGGAAGTGGACCCAGGGGCCCACCCCTCCGCCCGGTGGGGCGGCCACACCGGTCGCCTGGGCCTCGCTCCAGGTGGGATACGCGATCTCGTCCACCACCCCGCAACGCCTCCTAAGGACCGTCGACGGAGGTTCGCACTGGACCACTACGCGTTGGCCCGGCAATGGCGGGTCCCCTGTCTGGTTGTACTTCCAGAACCCCGACCGAGGATTCGCCGCC
Source organism: bacterium (assembly GCA_021817025.1). The sequence continues at coordinate 6,739 of JAKAWF010000141.1, read as the reverse complement.
ATAGCCACCGGACAAGACCTGGAATACGTCATCACCACCACGGACGCCGGCAGCTCCTGGCACCCCCTAAAGCCAACTGATCTGACGGTCCCCTTGCAGCCCGCGGACATGAGCGCTCTTTCCAGCGGCCGAACCACGGAGCTGCTGCGCATGCACGAGTGGGGCTGGCGTGCGCATGAGAATGGAGGGATTGCCTTCACTCACACCACCCGGGCGCCGGTAGACCCGAGCACTATCGCGATCCAGCCGGGTGGGTGGGTCTGGGCGGCCGGAACGCTAAAGTGGTGGTATGACCCTGCGGCCGCTCTCTGGTTGGGATCGGCCCGCGGAAGCGCCCATGCGTACACCGAGCTTCCCTTTGGACTTGCCCCTTCGGAGATCGGCTTCAGCACCCACAACCGCGGTTGGATGGTCCTGAACGGTCAGCTGTTCACGACTAGCACGGGGGGGCTCCATTGGCTTGAGGTGCCAATAAGGGTCCAAGGCGTGGGGCCGTATTCGGTGGGGTGACGGGGGCGGCGCATTCTGGCAGAGTTCAGGAGTCTCATCGGTCCTTCGCCTGGGAACACCAAGACTGACGGCCAGGTGCTCAAACGTCACTCGGCTTCGCCCTCGCCCAGCAGGCGCTGCGCGTTGGCGTAGAGGATCTTGTGCTTCACCTCATCCGGTAGGTCGATAGCCTGGAAGTCCTTCAGCCACCGGGCTGCGGTCATCACCGGGGCATCGGTGCCGAACACCACCCGGTCGGGGAAGATGCTCTTGGCATACTTCCAGACCACATCGGGGATGTACTTCGGTGACCACCCCGAGAGCTCCAGATAGCAGTTGCGACGGATCCACACCACCGAGATCGCCTGGTTGACCCAGGGGAATCCGAAGTGAGCCAGGATGAGCTTCAGGTTGGGGAAGTCGAGGGCCACCTCGTCCAGGTAGGTGGGGTCTCCGTACTGCATGCGGCCGCCCGATTGGTTGTGCCCGGTGTGCACCAGCACGGGGATGCCAAGCTCCTCGGCCTTGGCCCACAGCGGGTAATGGGCGCGGTCATTTGGGTAAAAGTGCTGGGTCGGTGGATGCAGCTTCAAACCCCGCATCTGGAGGTCCCGGACGGCGTGCTCCAGCTCCTCCACGGCCAGCTGGTGCTTGTTGGGGTCCACGCTGGCGAACCCGACGAAACGATCGGGCCGCTGTGCCACCAGGTTGGCGACCAACTCGTTGGACACCTTCCAGCCGTGGGTGGTCTCGCAGTCGAAGGCCAGCAGAGCGACCTTCTCGACCTCGTCCCGGTCCATGTCCCGGATCATCTCCTCCACGGTGATGGGCTGGCCGCCGAAATTGAACGTCTTGCGGGCGTGGCCCCAGAACCAGTCGGGGGTCACCGCCAAGACCTCCTCGGTGTAGGGGTGGACGTGAATGTCGATGGACTTCAAGTTTGTCTCTCCTGCACTTGCTGCTGACGTGGGTGGGGGGCTGTCACGGCTAGGTGGTGGCGCTGTAGCCACCGTCGACCACCAGCACGGAGCCGGTGACGAAGTGGTTGCTCTCTATCAGCGAGATCACGGTCTCGGCGACGTCCTCGGGACTGGCGACTCGAGCCAACGGGGTGTGCTGGCCGCGGCGCTCCATGAGGCGTTCGTAGTTGTCACCCAGGGTGTGCTCCATCCACTCTCCCAGCACCCATCCGGGGGCGACCGCATTGACGCGTATCTGAGGAGCCAGCGCCCGCGAGAGGGTGCGGGTCAGGTTCTCGACGGCTGCCTTGCTGGCGGCATAGGGGAGCGGCTGGGCGCTGGGTCGCAGTCCGGCGATGCTGCACATGTTCACGACCGCTCCCTGGCCCGACGCCCGGAGCAGCGGAACCGCTGCCCTGGTGACCTGAAAAAGGCCGCGCACGTTTACCGCGAAGACCCGATCCCACTGCTCGAGATCCATACCAGCCAGATCCTCAGGCGCGGTTTCGACGGTGATGCCGGCGTTGTTGACCAGGGCATCGAGCCGCCCGAACCGGTGCGCGCACGCCTCCAGCATCGCCTGCACCGCGACGTCGTCACTGACGTCGGCCTTGACCACGATGGCGGTCTGGCCCGCTTCCTCGATCAGCTTGCGGGTCTCCTCCGCGGGCCCGGGGTCGCGGCTGAAATTGACGGCCACTGAGTAGCCGGCGCGTGCCAGCGCGAGCGCGCTGGCACGCCCCATGCCGCGTGACCCGCCGGTGACCAGCGCCGCCCGTGCTGTTGCAGACAAGCTCAACCTCCTTGCGCGTGCAGCTCCAGGTCCTGTCCGTTCAGGTCCACCCGGAGCGCGGTTGGTACCGGTAGACGAAAGGTCTGGGTGGCATGGCAGGAGCGCTCCGCATCGCGGCAGAGCTCGGCGACGGCTGCGGGGTCGCTCGGACTCGTCACGTTGAGGCGCACATCCACCATCTGGAAGGCCCCCGGCGGTCCTCCCAATCCGTACTTGTCGGCCAGGCTGAACTCGGCACGCACGTCCGCCTCGGCCTCGAGAATCTCAACCTCATGCTTGGGCGACAACTTCGCCAGCTGGGTGAGCATTCAAAAAGCCGCCCCGGCAAGCAGGTACTGCAGAGGCCGTGGGGCGGTTCCGTCGCCGCCACCTGCTGTGGGCTCGTCCGACTCCAGTTGGAAGGTGCCCACCCGGCCGACCATGTGCAGGTTGCTCTCGATTCTTGCCACCGCCCGCTGGGTGATGAGGGGATGTCCTTCCACCTCGCTCTTGGTTCTCTCGTAGGCCTCGCGCATCCTCTGCGGATCAACCCTGGGCGCCCGGTCGCTCATGATGTCATCCCTGAGAGTCGCTTCCAAATAGCCTCCGGGCTGTACGGCGGGTCTCCTGGCTCGATCCCCAGAGACGCCAGCGCATCCGCCACCGCGTTGGCGATGGCGGCGGGAACGACGATGCAGCCGGTCTCGGCCACGCCCTTGGTGCCCAGAGGGCTGAGCGGGGATGGGGTGGGGCGAAACTCCGTGACCAGATCGAACTGCATGTCCGGCATGGTGGGGATCTCATAGCTCATGAAGCCCTCCGTCAGAGGCACTCCTTCGGCATCGTGAAGGACCTCCTCCAGCAGGGTGGCCGCCACGCCCTGGATCGAGGATCCCACCACCTGACCCTCCGCCAGCAGAGGGTTGACAATTGGGCCGGCGTCATCCACGACCACCAGCCTTTCCAGGGTGACCATTCCCGTGGCCAGATCAACGGTCACATGTGCCACCGCGGCACTTGAACCGAAGGCGAGCTTCTGCAGTTCGAAGCGACCGTCACCGCTGAGCTCGGGAAGCTCAAATCCTGGCCCGCCGGCCACGGCCGCCTTGGCCAGGTCGGCCAGGCTCAGGGATCGGCCGGTCGCGCGGTCCAGCACCCTGCCCGCAGACCATTGCAGCTTCTCCTCCGGAACGTCCAGGAGGTGGGCGCCCCAGGTGAGGCACCTGGCCTGCAACTCCTGGACGGCCGCCACCACCGCTGACCCTCCCACGGTCACCGATCGGCTCGCGAAGGTGCCAACCCCCAGCGGGACCTCGGCGGAGTCCCCCGAGCGCACCTCCACATCCTCCGGTGAGAGTTCCAGAGTGTCGGCTGCGATCTGGGAGAAGGTCGTCCAGTGGCCCTGGCCATGATCGCTGGATCCGGGCAGGATGAGGACGTGGCCGTCGGGCTCGAGGCGGGCGCGCGCGGCCTCCCAGTTGCTGTTGCCGCTCGACTCTACCGCCACGGCAATCCCGACCCCGGCAGCGGTGGTGCCATCTCGGGCCTTTGAGTCAGGAGCGAAGCGGTCGGACAGCTCCAGGGCGCGCTCCAGGAGGCCGGGATAGTCTCCGGAGTCGTATTCGCTGCCGGTGGCGGCGAGGTACGGAAAGGAGTCCGAGCGGACCAGGTTGAGCCGGCGCATTTGGACGGGGTCCATGCCCAGTTCGCGGGCAGCAAGATCGACCATGCGCTCGATGAGGAAGGTGGCCTCAGGTCTGCCGGCACCGCGGTAGGGTCCCGTGGGCACCTTGTTGGTGGCGACCCCGACCAACTCCACGTGGGCTGCCGGTATGTCGTAGGCGCCAGTCAGCAGGCTGCTGGCGGTGACCGCAACCACCGCGGTGTGTCCGAGCAGGTACGCTCCAGCGTCGAAGCGTAGGCTTGCTCGAAGGCCCAGCAGGCGCCCGTCGCCGGCCACCGCCAGCTCGCAGTCACCCTCCATCCCGCGCCCCTGATAGGCGGCCAGGAAGCTCTCCGACCTGGTCTCGACCCACTTAACGGGCCGGCCCAGGCGCATCGCAGCGACGGCGGCCACCGCATACTCCGGCGCGAGTCCGCCCTTGCTGCCAAATGCGCCACCCACCGTTGGCACCACCACCCGGATGTCATCGAGTCGAAGTCCGAGCACATGGGCCAGCTGCAGCCTGGGACGGTGGGGATCCTGGGAGGAGCACCACAGGGTCAACTTTCCCGATGCCTGGTCGTAGGCGGCGACGCACCCTCTGGTCTCCATCGGCGAAGCCTGCAGCCGAGGGATGTTGAAATGCCCTCGAACGACCCGGTCCGCTCTGGCGAACTGGACATCGACTTCGCCGCCGGAGTGGGCGTAGGAGAACAGGATGTTGTCGGGGGCCGCCTGGTGGAGCGAAGGACCGCCTTCCAATGACCCCCGGATGGTGCCCGACGATGGCAGCTGGTCCAGCTGTGGCATGAGCAGCTCCGCGGCATCGGCCGCAGCTTCACGAGACTCGGCGATCACGGCCGCCATCGCCTCACCCACGAACCGGGCCCGGCCCGAGGCCAGAATCGGCATGGGAACATCGGCCAGGGTGAAGCCGTCCGGGAGGGCGACGGCGCGCAGCGGAAGGGCCTTCACAGAGGGCGGAAGGTCGGCTGCTGTGAGGACATCCACCACGCCGGCCAGATTTCGGACCGACTCGCGATCAACGTCCCCTACCTCGCAATGGGGCAGGGGGCTGCGGACAAATGCGAGCTGCAGCGCTTCTGGGAATGGGAGGTCGTCGACGTAGGCCCCCTGGCCAAGGACCAAGCGGCGGTCTTCGCGGCGCCTCCTCGGCTGCCCAACCCAAGAAACTGTCATGGAGCTCCTGGAACCCGAACTGGCCGCTGCTGGCGCCCCTCCCACTAGGTGGTCCTCGCCGATTCCTACCGACGCCAGTGAGTAGGATTTTACGACTGTGGGGCCAGCCCGCGAGCGGGCGCGCCAAGAGGCGCCCGGCGACAGGCAGATGGAGCCCAGCTGTCACCCGACCGGTTGGGTCCCGCTGCTAACCGCTCAGCCGTCGACCACCGACGCATGCCTGGGCGCCTGGTCGGGAGGGGCTGGCGGGTCACCTTTATCGATGGCCGTTGGCGTGAAGACGAGCTGGCGCAGTCGCTCTGGGGCCCGCCGTCCGACCGCACGAACTCCAGTCAGCCAGTTCCTTTCAGCATCATGTTCCAGTACATGAACGGGAGCCCGTAGCGCTTCAGCAGCCACATGTCGTAGCGCTCCTTCCTGGTGTTGATCAGCGGGATGGTTGGATGCGGCTGCATGGTGTAGTCGAATTCCGCCAGCAGCATCCGGTTGCGCGCGGTTGTCAGCGGGCAGGATGCATAGCCGTCGTACTGCCGGGTGGGCTGGCCACCGGCCATGACCGACCGCAGATTGGCGGTCACCACCGGCGCCTGCTTGCGAACCGCGGCTCCCGTCTTGGAGTTGGGGGAGCTGCCGCAGTCTCCCAGGGAGAAGACGTTGGGATAGCGCACGTGGCGCATGGTGTTCTTGTCGATCTCCACGTAGCCGAATGGGCTCGCCCGGTCCGCCAGGGGCGAGGCCTTGACCCAGTCCGGAGCGCTCTGGGGCGGCACCACGTGCATCAGGTCGTAGGTGATCTCCTGCCTGCTCTCATCGGCATGGTTGACGATGAGAGCGGTCCGGCTGGCGGCATCCACCGCCTCCAGCTCGCTGGACTTGTGCACCTCTATTCCGTACCTGGCGGCAACCGTCTCCAGGACGTCGGAGAACACCTTGACCGCGAACATGCCAGGGGTGGGCAGGACCAAGACCACTCTGATGTCGGCCAGCACTCCCTGCTGCCGCCAGTAGTCGCAGGCCAGGTAGGCGATCTTCTGAGGTGCGCCGGCGCACTTGATGGGGCCTGCTGGCATGGTGAACAGGGCGGTGCCGCGCCGCAGGGGACGGATCAGCTGCCAGGTCTTGGGGGCCAGCTGGTAGGTGTAGTTGCTGGCTGCAAATGGACCCTGGACGGCGTCGGCCACGCCGGGAATCTTGTTCCAGTCGAGCTGGATTCCAGCGCATACCACAAGGTAGTCGTACTCGACCGAGGACCCGGTCGCCAGACTCACGGTGTTGTTGTCAGGGTCGAAGCCGTCCACCCGGGCCTTGATCCAGGCCGCCCCCTTGGGCATCACCGACGCCTCCTTGCGGGCGGTGACCCCCAGGGGCGCTCGTCCGCCTCCGACCAGGGTCCAGAGCGGCTGGTAGTAGTGGGTGTCGGACGGCTCTATCACCGCCACGTCCGCCTCGCCGGCCCTACGTAACCGGGCGGCCACCGAGATACCGGCGGTGCCGCCGCCTACCACCACCACCTTGTGGTGCAGCTTCTCCTGGGCCATCTGTCTCCCTCCGCAGGCCGTTTGGGGCGCCGGGCTTCGGTCAGCGCTCCACTGGAAGTCCGACCTTTTCGGCGTTGCTGAAATCGTCGTCGATGAGGACGACCTGATGCCCGGCTCG
>JAKAWF010000140.1 GCA_021817025.1 bacterium | reverse complement strand
GATCGCGCTTCCAGGGGATGGCGGCGCCCTCCACCTTTCCGCCTGCGCCCCAGGGGACAGCCGAGGGGAGCGGGCCGGTGGCCGCGTACGAGTCGACCGAGAGGGCCATCACTACGGCATCGCCGACGTCGGGGGACCTGCCCAGGCGCTTGCGGACGTCGTCCTTGGCCTCGATCGCGATCTTGCCGCTCGAGGAGATCGACCACCGGGGAGCACACAGGTCGCCGATCAACTGGTCGTCGGGCGGCAGCGCCAGGGTCGCCCCATAGGCGGGGTCGAGCAGCTCGCGCAGCCGCCACCAGGCTTCCGCCCGCCGGTTGACGAACCCCAGCTCCCGCGACCGATCGCGGGCTTGGCTGGAGTTCGACGATGCGAACGCCACTACCGGCTTGCCCTGCTCCCGGAGACGATCGTAGACGCCCGAGCCGAGCCCGATCACGTCGACTACCGCTAGGTCGGTCGGCTGGGTGAGGAGCCCCGAGATCCGCCCGCTGGTGGTCATGGTGTCGGCCTGAGCGAACACCCGGACCTCGATGACGTAGTTGCCCCGGCGCAGGGCCAGGGCGGTGCGGTCGGAGCCGAACCGGGCGATGTCGCAGCCCACGACCAGCCTCCCGCCCGGCACCGGCGCGCCCAGGTCCTGCCACGCTTGCCAGCGCTCGTTGGCCGCCTCGACCCACGCCAGCGGGATCACGCCGTCCTCGTCGCTAGCCGCGAACTGGCCCTCGACGCGGTTCTGGTAGATCGGCGACTCCGCGCCCCACTGTTCCCGCCGAGCTTGGGCCCAGTCGGCCGAGATCCGGCCTGCGGCGATAGCGTCTTGCAGGGTGATGTGCTGGACGCTCCAGTCGGCCAGGCCCGGCTTCCGCTGGAAGATGTCGTAGAACCGACCGCTCGGCGCCCCCGGAGTGGACACCGCCAGTGCGAACGCCTGGCCGGGGCCAGCCATAGCGCCCTCAAGGGCATCGAAGGTCGCGTCGGGAACGCTCTTCGCTTCGTCGATGATCACCAGGAGCTGATCCGCGTGGGCGCCTTCGAGCAATTGCGCATCGTCCGATGCGGCAGCGAACGCTTGACCGTGGGCCAACCGCAGCCCCATGTCGAAGAGATCCCGCCCCGGCACCCACGGTGCAATCCCGAGAAGATCCCAGCGCAGCCGCCCGGCCCAGGCGCGGAACTCCGGCATGAGGAACTGCTGAAGTTGCCTCCAACCTCCGGCCGTGGCGACGACCTTCCAGCTCTCGCCAGCCGCCTCGCGGGAGACCGCGAACCAGATGACCGACACCGCCGCGATCGTGGTCTTGCCCGCGCCGTGAGCCGATCTCACCGCCAGCCTGCGGTGCCTCTGGAGTTCGGCGAGCGCCGCGACCTGGTACGGCGCAAATTTCATATTTCTGGCGGACGAGGGTGGCGCGGGTGGTCCGCTTTGGCCCGGCAAACCACCCCCCCCGGTTGCTGGGGCCTCTCCACCCCGCGAAGCGGGCCAGGTGAAGCACTCCCGGACGAAGAGCGCGGGATCGTCATGCCAGCGAGAGCGGCGATCTGCTGCCCGGAGTCGATCGGCAGCAGCGCGGAGGAGCGGATCAGGCATCAGCTTCGAGTGCCTGCGCGATGAGAGTTCTTGCCTTCGACTGCTTCGCTGAGTCGAGGTCCAGCTCTGGCGCTTCGAGCGCCCGCTGAACGGCCGCAACGATTAGCAGCACGCGCGCCTCGTCGACGCGGATTGCCCGCTCACTGAGCCCGAGCTTCGCCAGGTCGGCCACGAACTTCTGGGCCCGATCGAGAGCCCGTTCGAAGAGCCCGACCTCGGCCCTCAGTTGCTCGCCAGCGTGCCCCTCGTACCGCAACTGCTCCAGCGCCTCAACCCGGCCCGCGAAGTAGCTCTTGAGCTCCAGCGCCTCGCTCGCCAACTGGCGGAGCGCCTCGATCGGATCGCCCAGCGACTGAACTCCCTCGCGCTCCACGGCTCGAAGCGCCGCCTGCTCGGCCACCCTTCGGCTGGCCGCCGCCCGAGCCCGGCCGGTGGAGGAGCCATGCATCCGGCAGCGCTTCGCGCCGAGCATCTTGGGCTGGCGGCAAGGCGCGCCGCTCCTGGTCTTGGCTCCGCACTCCGGCTGACTCATGAGCAGCCACGAAAGCCGGAGGGGACGGGGACGTCGCCGGAGCCCCGATCGATTCTACGGGCCGCCACGGCGACGATCCGGCCCTTGCGGTCTCGGGGCCGTGCCTTGCCGCCGTGGCCCCAGCCAGGGGCCCTCCCTGCGGGTGAAAGGGCCTCGCACGCTGCCCGGGCTTCCTCGGGCGAGTCGGCCCAGTGCCAGTCGGCGACCGGAGGCGCGGCCCAGTCGTGGTGTCCGGTCTGACGGCTGAGAGGGTTGGGCCACCACCGCCAGCGCTTGCCGAACCTGACCAGCAGCGGCTCGCCGGGGGCACCCCCGGAGACTTCGGACTGCGTAACAGGTTGATCGCGGTCGTTGTTACTCATGCCGCCTCGGGGCCGTCCAGCCTCGGTAGGGAGGGTGGGCTGATCGCAGCGGGGTCCAGATAACAGCTCTTAACGTGACCATAGGCCGTCACGCCCCAGGCTCCCGGCCGACGGAGGACGCATGGGGTTCGGCCCGGGGGTCGCGATGCATGGGCCGACCGCCCGAAGCAGCCGCCGCAGCAGAGCGGGGCGGATCACGACCGTTGCCCCCACGGTGCCTCGCTGCGGTCTACCACGGTGACCTCCACCCGCAGCGCCTTGTCTCCCAGACCGACCCAGGCCGTCGAAGGGCTGGCTGGCAGCTCGACGTCGGGCGCGACATTGACCCGCAGCCGGAAGCCGGGCACATAGCCGTATCGGGTCGGTCCCCACGCCCGGCGACGCCGGGCAGTCACGCCCCGTCTCCTGGTCGAGGTGCGACTACTACGCTGGCCAGCCCCCGCCGCTCGCCGGCTGCGGTCAACAGCCGGTGCAGGCTCAGCGGCCACGGCTCCTTCACGCAGCACGAGTCGTCGGCCTCGTGGATCACCGTCAGGTGCCTGCTCTGCCCCGGCGGAAGTACGGACACCCGATCGGCGAGCGCCTCCAGATACTCGGAGTCCCGGATCAGCAGGAGATGGTCGAGCTTCACAACATCGCCTCCTGACGCTCCGCAGCACAACCGGCGCAGAGGTCGTACGCCTCTACCCGGAAGGTGGGCCCGACCTGGCGGCAGTGTTCGCATTGCCGCCCACGACCAGGTGCAAGCTCACCGTGAGCGTCACGGCTCCGGGAGACAGTGGAGACCACGGGGCGAGTGTCACGACCAGCCGTCACGCCCCCCCTGTAAGGGGGCGTGACGCTGGGACGCTCGGCCCCACTGTCGCGGTCGTGACGCTGAGTGTCACGGTCGTGACGCTCGGCAGGGAACCATTTGGCCGCTTCCCGACGGCTGGTCGAGACCCGGTAGACCCGACCCCTGGCCTGGAGCTGGGTCAAGCCATTCTTGACAGTGCCCAGCACCAGCCCCATGAGGTCGGCCAGCTCCTCGGCGGTTGAGCCGGGCTCAGACACCACGGCTGCCAGGACCCGATCGCGGACCGGGAGCTTGTCAACCAGGGACGGGCTGCTGGCAGCATCGATCGCCTCCACGAATACTGCCTCCGCCCCGAAGATCACCCTCACCCCAAGGTCAGCTCCCAACGGCGCGAAGTTCGACTTGCGGTGGCGGAGCACCAGGTCCACGACGGCCGGGTCCGAGCCGGGCTCAGCCCGTTCAAGCTGCCAAACCGAGCGAGACAAGTTCGTCTTGTAGACAGAGCCGAAAGCCTCCTTGGCGGCGTATTCCTGGCCCGGCTGGACCCTGGCTTGGTGGTCGAGCACCAGGACCGCTACGCCCAGCTCGCGCAGCGCCAGCATCGCCGGGATGACGCTCTGCTCCGACTGGCTGTCACCGCAGATTGCCAACCCCAGCGAGTCGATGACTACCAGCCGGATCGATCGCTCCACGACGAGCGCGCGCAGATCATCAACCAGCCGCGACAGCGGACCGTGGGCGTTCACGTAGAAGAGAGCGTCCGGCACATCGGCCAGGCCGAGGCCGTGGGCCAGTTGGCGCGCGCGCCGGGCGGTCACGTCGGCATCAAGCTCCCAATCCACGAAAACGACCGCTCCCTGGCTGACACCTCTGCCCAGGAATGGAATCCCAGCCACCACGCAGATCCCGGCCAGCAGCCCGAGCAGGCTCTTGAGGTTGCCCCCCAACCCATACCACGAGGCCGGAAAGCGGTCCGGCACCATCCCAGCGATCACGTCAGGTGATTGAGGCACCTCCGGCACGTCCGCCAACGCCACGACCTCCAGCCCCATCGGCTAGTCGGCAGTCGAGCCGGGCATCCCTTCCAGCTCGCCCCAGGTCGCCCTGGCGCTCATGGCGCCCCATCTCGGCTCTCGCGACCCAGCTCCCGCGCCAGCGCCTCCCGCAACGTGGCGCGGGACTCCTCGGACACCAGCACGACCGGGCTGCAGCGGGTGGGTAGCCCCGGGACGCCCTCGCACGCCAGGACAGACCGGATCAGCCCCAGCAGCCCGGTGGTCTTGCCAGCTTTCGGGGCCCCCACCAAAAACGTCACTGACCCTGGCACCACCAGCCCGGCGACGAAGGCCTCGGCTCCCACCTCATCCACTGCCAGGCAGAAGTCCGCAGCAGCAATCGCGAGCGGCCCCGTGTCGGCGCTCATGGCGCCCCCTCCCGGCTCTCGCGACCCAGCTCCCGCGCCAGCTCGGCAGCGGAGATCGCCACCCGGGCGACGGCGGCGCGCAGGTCGCAGCCGGGGCCGCAGCCGTCCCGCTGGCAGCCCGCCTCCACCTCGACCAGCAGCTCGGCGAAGCCCGAGGCAAGCTGCCGGACAGCGGCGGAAGCGTGGAGGTTAAGTTGCGGGCGGACGGGGGGCGCGAGCATGGCGCCTGCCCTCCAGCGCCGCCGGGGCCGTGGTGCCCCCGGCGGCGCCAAGTTCCCTGCCCTGCTCGTGCGCCGCCAGGAATGCCGTCAACGAGCTCACCAGGACAACGCGCCGACCTCCGAGAAGGGCGGAGGGGCACTTCCCGCTGCTGAGGTAGGGGTAAAAGGCAGCCCTCGAGATCCCGATCATCGCCGCGGCCTCCGCGACTGACACGGCCAGCGGCTCAGGTTGGGCCTGAGGCCTCACGGCCGGGCCTCGGCGCCGAGCTGCCGCTCTAGCGCATCCAGAAGCGCCATGTACCTGAGGGCCAGCACACCCCACGGGCGCCGGTAGCCCTGCTCCCACGAGGCGATCGTGCATCGCGAGGCGCCGATGGCTGCCGCGACTTCTGACTGACTCAGGTTCGCCGCTACCCGGATCGACCTGGCCCGCCCCGATGCCATGTCGGCCCGAAGCCGGGCCAGGTCCAACACTGAGGTCGGGGACGCTTCCGCCATACCACAAAGATACGGGCATGCTCTCGGCCTAGCAACGCGTAGCGCAAGTGAGAGTTGCCCATTTGGGATACACCTAGTTGCGAAAAGGCTACCATGCTGCTACACTGATCTCACCATGTGCGCGAGGAGTCGGGATCTCTCTGCCGTAAAAGTGACCGTCGAACTTGGAGGCGACGTGGGCTCGCCCTCTTACGCAGAGGAGCAGGGCGGCGGCGCTCTCGGGGACGGTTGGGTGCTGCTGCGGAGGTTTCGCGCCTCGGTGGACGACCCCGGCCTCGGCTACTCCCTGAATCTCACTCTCTGCGCCCACCTCGGGCACCTGGCCGTCGAGGAAGCCGTCATCTCCCGGCGCTCCGGCCTGGCCCCGCTCAGCAGCACTGGCCTGAGGAGGGTCGCCCTCGACTCCTACGCGGCGATGATTCGGCGGGAGCTAGTTCGGGTGGCTGGCGGCCTGCTCGTGGTGAGGGTGCGGGAAGAGGGAGAGCTGCCGGGGACTGGCGGCTCCAGGCGCTATGTCACGTTCAGCCCGGGTGTCCCGGACGCGTGGGGAGACCCCGATGTCCGCCGACGCCGCCACAGCCCGGACGAGATCGTTCGACGGGTCGCCAGCGCTTACTTGGCCGCACTGAAGGACCCTGAACGAAAGCACCGCGCCACCGCCGTGGTGGCCGAGCAGTTCGGCTACTCGAGGGCACATGTGGGCAGGCTGCTGGTGAGAGCCCGGAGGCCGCCATACAACCTCCTCGGTCCTGCTTGCAAGGGGAGGGCGGGTGAGCAGGTTCGCCCCAGGTGGCCGCAGGAGGAGCCCGCATGAAGCGGCAGAGCGGCTGCTCCGGCTGCTGGACCTTCCTGCTGATCCTCTTCGCCCTCGGCCTGATGATCAGCGCCTGGCAGAGCAGCGGAGTCGGGCTCCGGGTTCTGCTGGTCGCTGTCACCCTGGCGGTCATCGTCGGAGCGGCCTTCATCATCGACCGCAAGGAGAAAGGGCCAAAGACAGCTCCCACGCCACCCCGGCCCGAGACCCCAAAGGCTCCTGGCGGGTGGCGCCCTCCAGTCTCCGAGTCCGGTCCCGTCACAGATCCCTGGGGAGGCTGGCCCGGGCCGCCCATGCCCCCGCCCGTCAAGGTGCCCATCGGACGGCCGCAGAAGCCGCAGAAGCCCCCGACGGAGCGCGCGGAGCCCGGCCAGCGCAATCGCAAGCGCGGCCGGTCGGCTCCGACGTTGGCGCCGGAGGACGTGGCCGCGGTGGTCGACGCTTACCGCCGCACGCGCCTCCAGCAGGGCGCCAACCCGAAGCAGATTGACGACGAGGTCCGACTCCGATTCGGGCGAGAACTGGAACAGCTCGGGCTGGACGAGACCGGCACCCCCCAGCTCTTCGGAACGCCAGGAGGCTCGGAGCCATGAGCCGCAGAGGACGGGGCGAAGGGAGCATTTCCCAGCGTCGGGATGGCAGGTGGGAGGTCCGGATTCAACTGGGATATGCAGAAGACGGGAAGCGGAAGTACAGGTCGGCGGCCGCGGCTACCCAGGCGGCCGCGATCGCCAAAATGAGCCAGCTTCGGGCCGAAACAGACGCGGGGCTTCCGCCCCAGGACCGGCGCCTGACTGTAGCCAAGTACGTTGAGGGGTGGCTTGAGACAGTCCAGCCCCGGCTGCGCCGCGCCACATTCGCCCGGTACTCCGGCCTCATCCGGTACCAGATCGTCCCCGCGGTCGGCCGCGTCAGACTGGCCGAACTGCAGCCAAGTGACGTCGCGAGGATGATGTCCGCGATTGTCGAGTCCGGTCTCAGCCCCCGTACCGCTAGCCACGCACGTAGCGTTCTGCGGGCGGCCCTCAGCGATGCCGAGCGCCAGGGCATCCTTGGGCGAAACGTGGCAAAGCTGGCTTCCCCGCCGCACCTGTCAGCGCCCCACCCCGCCGTCCTGAGCCCGGAGCAGACGGCGGCCGTAGTCGACGCGATGCCCAAGGGCCAGCTCCGGCGGATGGTGACCCTATCCATCCGCACAGGGCTCCGCCAGGGCGAGCTCCTCGGGCTCACATGGGACGCGGTAGACCTGGACGGCCCAAACCCCGAACTCCACGTCCGCCGAGCCCTACAGTGGCAGGGCGGCGTCTTCTACTTGGTCGAACCCAAGTCGGACAGCAGCCGCCGCGCCGTCCCGCTGGACGCCGAGGGGGTGGCCGCCCTCCGCGAGGAGCGCAAGAGCCAAATGGAGGCTCAGCTCGCGGCTGGTCCCCGCTGGAGGCCACTTCCCGGTCTCCAAAGCCTGGTGTTCACCACCACTACCGGAGGTCCCTTGCAGGGCACCAGTGCCACGAAGCGGTTCGAGAGGGCCCTGGTCGCTGCCGGACTCCCCAGGATCACCTGGCACGGTCTCAGAGCGGCCCATGGTGCCCTCTTGCTCCAATCCGGGGTGGATATCAGCGTCGTGTCCAAGCGGCTCGGGCATTCGGGCCTCAGTGTGACTGCCCGCCACTATGCCGGGGTCGGCCCCAGCCTCCAGCGCGACGCAGCCGATCGGCTGGAGCGCCTGCTCAGACGCCCCGGATAGACCCGGGAACTACCTGGCGGAAACCCCCAGTCCGTCACTTAGTCCGTCAACCCACTTCGGCCTGCTGCGGATCTGATCTTAGGCACGGCGGTCTGCAAAACCGCGATCCCGGGTTCGATTCCCGGAGTCGCCTCCAGCAGATTTGAGATCAAATCGGGCCACTTGGCGGGGAGTTGGGCAGGTCCCGTTGGGCACTTGACCCC